>JAGQRC010000365.1 GCA_020425835.1 Planctomycetota bacterium
ACTCGGAACGTCGCCTTGGACGAGACGCGGGCCACGGAAGTGTCAACGGCGCCAGCCGTTGAACGCGCGTAGCACGCCGCCCGGCTTTGGACTTCTCGTACGAACTTGCCGCACGGGGTACCAGAGGGACCGAGCGGACCACTCCGGACGTAGAGACCCAACTCCGACGCGCCCCTCCGTCCGTCGGTGACCCGCCCTACTTGTTCACCCGCTCCATGAACTCGCCGGTCTCCGTCGAGACCTTCACGATATCGTTGACGGCGATGTGGTTCGGCACCTTGACCTCCAGCCCGGTCTCCAGGGTGGCCGGCTTGTAGACGTTCGAGACGCTGTCGCCCTTGAACCCCGGCTCGGTCTCGGTGACCTCGAGCTCGACCGCCGCCGGCAGGTCCACGGTGATCGGGTTACCGTGGTAGAAGGTGACCTGCACGCGACTGTTGTGCTTCACGAACGGCATCAGGTCCCCGACGATCTCCGCCTGCAGGTTGAACTGCTCGTAGTCATCGGCATCCATGAAGACGAACGAGTCCCCTTCGGGATAGAGATACTCGGCGGTCTTCTTGTCGAGGAATGCCGTCTCGAGCTTGTCCGCCGAGCGGAAGCGCTTCTCGATGTGATCCCCGCGAACGAGGTTCTTGAGCTTCATCTGCATCGCTCCACCACCCTTGGAGAGCTTGACGTGCGTGAAGCTGACGACGATCCAGAGATCACCCTCGTAGTTGATGACCTGGCCGCGCTTGATCTGACTGGCCGGAAGTGACGCCATGGCAGTTGAGTCCTGTTCGCGTGATTCTTCTTCGCGCTGGTTGTTCTTCGCGATGATTCTCGTTCGCGATGAATCGTCGTCGCGATGCCCGTGAAGCCATACGGCTGACGGCCTCCCGGCCCCGCCGTCCAAGGCCTGCTCGTCGCATCTCGAACCTCGAGAACGCGACCGAGCCCGGGAAGGGGGCCGGATTCTACCGGTGCCCCCGCGGCCCCGCAACGGCGTCAGACAGCCGGCTCGTGCGGGGGCTCACCCCCGGAAACTCCCTGTCCCGCAGCGTTCCGAGCCCCTCCCGGACCCTCGGTCGCGAAGAGGATCTCGCCCTCGCTGCGGGCGACCGTCGCAGCCCCGCAGGAGTCGCTCCAGATGTTGGTCATGGTCCGACACATGTCGAGTGGGCGATCGACGGCGAGGATCAACGCCGCCCCCTCGAGCGGGAGCTCCAGCGCGCTGAGGATGGTGAACATCATCACGATCCCCGCGGAGGGTATGCCCGCCGCGCCGATCGATGCGAGCATCGCGAGGATCACCACCTTGAGCTGCATCACGAGATCCAACTGATCGCCCATGTAGTACTGCGCCAGGAAGATGACCCCGACGCACTCGTAGATCGCGGTACCGTCCATGTTGACGGTCGCGCCGAGCGGCAGGACGAAGCTCGAGATGCGGTTGGAGACGCCCCCTCGCTTCTCGACGCAGTCCATGGTGACGGGGAGCGTCATCGAGGAGGAAGAGGTGGAGAACGCCGTCAGCAGGGCGGGGCTCATCGCCTGGAACCAGCGGCGGGGTGAGACCCGACCGATGAGGCGAACGATCAGCGGCAGCGAGATGCAGGAGTGGATCACCAGTCCGAGGAACACCGTCAGCATGTACCACAGCAGCGGCTCGAAGACGCCGACACCGGTCTCGGCGACGACGCGGACCACCAGACAGAAGACGCCATAGGGCACGAGCGCGAGGGCGAAGGTCGCGAGTCGCATCATGACCTCGAACGCCGCCCGGAAGAAGTCGGTGAGGAGTTGCCTCTCCTTGTCCTCGCACTTCGTCACGAAGTACCCGAAGAGGATCGCGAAGAAGATCACCTGCAGCATGTTCCCGTTCTCGGAGAACGCGCCGAAGATGTTCTCGGGGATCATCCGCAGGAAGATCCCCACCATGCTCTCCTCGCGCTCCCCGAACGCGACGTCCCGGTCGAGCCCGAGCTCCGCGCCGATCCCGGGCCGGATGAGGTTCACGAGGATGAGCCCGGTCGCGGCGGCCAACGCGGAAGTCGCGATGTAGTAGATGAAGGTCTTGCTCCCGAGCCGCCGGAAGTCTCGCCCCGTCCCGAGCCCCGCGACTCCGGTGATGATCGAGGTGAGGACCAGCGGAATGATCAGCATCTTCAGGAGCTTCATGAACAGCTGGGCGGCGAAGTCGAACCAGAAGACCCATCGGGCGAGCCGAGAATCGGGATCGAGCGGAAGCGTCGCCGTCCTCGGCTTGGGCGCGCCGGCGACCTCGAACCAGACGACGCTCCCCTTGCTGACCTCCCGCAGCGCGCTGTCCACATCGGCGACCGTCGAGACCGGGAATCGGCGCTCCTGTGCCTCTCGCCCTCGGTTCAGGATGACGCCGACGAGGTGATCGCCGACGGCGAACCTCGGGTGGCCGAGCGCCTTGTCCTTCTCCCCGAGCCCGTAGCCCTCCAGTCCGGCAACGACGACTCCCCCGTCTCGCTCCTCCAACTTCGCGCCGAGCGCGATCGGCCCGTCGAGGAGCTTCTGGAGGAGGAACCCCACCGTGATGCCGGCGGCCATCCAGATCAGGATCTTCCAGTGGAGCTTCACGTCGTGCCGCCCGCTTCCGCGCTCGGACGCAGGATCGACAGGGCGATCGCGTCGTCGGTGAAGTGGTCACGGAGCCGCTGCTCGAGGTCGCGGTGCTCGATCGAGTGCAGGACGTCGATCACGTCGAACAGGTCGATGTCGGCGAAGGCGTACGAGCAGTAGTGGTTGGCGATGAACTCGAGCGAGTTGAAGTAGCGGAACAACGAGCCCATCGTCGCGCGACGTTGACGCTCGAAGTCCTCCGGGTCGATCCCATCGCGCCGCGCGCGGTGGATCTCCTCCCGGATCCGCGCGTCCAACCGCTCGGGGTCCGGAGTCTCGCCGCCGATGATCGAGTAGCCGACTTCGACGCCGCCGGAGTAGGACGAGGAGAATCCCTCATCGACCAGCTCCTCCTCGTAGAGCGACTCGAACAGCGAGGAGCCGTGACCGAAGAGGATCTCGAGGAGGATCTCGGTCACCTGCTCGCGCTCGAACAGACGCCGCCCGCCGTAGCCGACATCGCGGTCCTTGATCCCGAGATAGAGGCGCGGGATCGAGAGCTCCATCGCGGCCTCGATCGACGGCAACCGGACGCTCCCCGGCTCCTCGGGGATCCACCGCTCCAACTCGCCGAGGGGCTCGTGGGCCCGACGACCGAGGATCCGATCGGCGAACTCGAAGTACTCGCCGGGATCGAGATCGCCGGTGGCGAAGAGGATCATGTTCTGGGGGTGGTAGAACGTCCGGTGACACTCGTACAGGAGTTCCTTGTCGATCGTGGCGATCGTCTCCCGCGTGCCCAGGATGTGCTTGTGGATGGGATGCCGGTGATAGAGCGCTTCGAGGAGATTGAAGTAGATCCGGCGTCCGGCGCTGTCGTCCGACATGCCGATCTCCTCGCCGATGATCCCCTTCTCCTTCTCGACGTTCTCGTCGGTGAAGTGTGGGCTCTGGACGAAGTCGACGAGCGTCGACAAGTTCTCGTAGAACTGATCGGCGGCCGAGAACAGGTAGTTGGTGGTGTCGAACGAGGTGTACGCATTGGACGACGCGCCGCGAGCGGAGAACTTGTCCATGGCGTTCATGCCGTCCTCTTCCTCGAACAGTTTGTGCTCGAGGAAGTGCGCGACCCCGTCCGGGACGTCGATCCAACGATCGGCGCCGTGTCGACGGAACCGAACGTCGGTCGAGCCGAAGTCGGTGGCGAAGCAGGCGTAGCGCTTCTGGAAGCCGGGGCGCGGACAGAGACAGACGCGCAGGCCACTCTCGTGGCGGCGCTCGAGCACGGTCTCGCGCAACGTCTCGTTGGTTCTCTCTCGGATCTCGCTGGCGTACATGTCAGTCCTTCGAGCGGGGGCAGAGGGTGTAGACCGTGTCGAGCTCCACGTGGCGCATCGCCGCCATCACATCGTCGACGGAGACCGACCGCACGGCCCGCCGGTAGTCCTCGTGTCGGTACTCGCTCCCGCCCTGGCGCCACGCGAGATCGACCGCGGCGAGCGTGCCGGGATTGTCCTCCATCATCGAGAGCTGGTTGTCGAGGCTCAGTCGGGTCGAGTCCAGCTCGAGGTCGCTGATCCGCCCCGCCGCGACATCCGTCACCTGTGCCTCGATCAGCGCGCGTGCCGCATCGACCCGATCCGCCGGCACACCGGCCGAGACGAAGAGCAGCCCCTGAGCTCGGTCCGCGTAGGACCAGATCGAGTAGGCGAGGCTGTGCTTCTCACGGACGATCTGGAACAGCTTGGAGTGCGGGAACGCGCCCAGGATGCCGTTGGCGACGATCAGCGCCGCCGCCGTCGGCGCGGCGTAGCGGGTCTTCGTCCGATAGACGAGGACCAGATTCGCCTGGTGGACATCGAGCTCCTCGCGGATCTCGCGTGGCTCGGTCGGCGCTTCCCGCAACTCGGGCAACGGTCGCAGCGCGGTCGTCGTGCCTCGGGAGCCGAGCAACGAGTCCAGCGCATCGAGCGACCTCCCCGGGTCGATCGCGCCGCTCAAGTAGATGTCGACCGGAGTGGTCTCGTGCAACGCGCGCCAATGGTCGGCGAGGCGCCGACCATCGAGCTTCGCGAGTTCCTCGACGGACCCATACTCGTAACGCCGGAATTCTTCGCCCGCGCAGGCGACCTCGGTCGCGCGTCGAAACGCGTAGCTCGCCTTGTCGTTGATCAACCCCTCGATGTGAC
>JAGQRC010000366.1 GCA_020425835.1 Planctomycetota bacterium
GGGCCGCCGGCATTCGCGATGGTCGCGGGGCAGAGGGCGGCTTAGGGAAAGCAAGGAACTGGAGGACGACGAGCGGAAAGAGCAAAGGAGCGAGTCCATGCGTCGAACGAAACATCTCCGACAGGGTTTCACCCTGGTCGAACTCTTGGTGGTGATCGCAATCATCGGTGCGCTGGTGGGGCTGCTCGGCCCCGCTGTGATGGACGCGCGGAAGAAGTCGGTCCGGACCACCTGCCTCAACAACCTGAAGCAGCTCGGCACGTTTTGTACCGGGTACGCACTCGACCACAGCGATCGCTTCCCGTTCGGCCCGGGCAAGGCGCCGCCGGCATACGAGTCGTTCCAGGTCCTGGTGAACGCAACGCCGAACTTCGATCCGCGGATCCTCTGCTCACCAGCACAACTCGACGATCCCGCCGAACCGGATGACAATGGCAAGATCGTCCTGGAGTCCAACAACGTGAGCTACGCGTACCGTAGCAAGCGGACGACGACCTCCTCGAAGCCGACCACCGTGCTGATGTCCAATGACACCTACCGCGGCGCCCCCAACGAGACCGACGAACCGCAAGGGCACGAGGGCGGAGTCAACGTCTTCTTCATCACGGGAGAGGCCTCGTTCATGCCCGTCGAGAACATCGGCGAAGGGCGAAGCTTCCCCGAAGGACTCGTCGACAACAGCGGCAAGACGGAATAGTTCGCGTCGAACTCCCAGCCCACCAAGAGAAGAACCGCGCAGTCGCCGAGCCTCGGCGCCTGCGCGGTTTTCTACGCTCCGTGCCCATCGCGGCCCCGTCTCAGCCGCGGCGAATCTCTCCCTCCTCCGAATCGACGAGATCTCCCTCCCCAGCTGGCTCGCCCGCGACTCGGTATCCCTCCTCCAGCCACGCCGTCAGGTCGCGATTCCGACAGCGCTCACTGCAGAACGGAAAGAACCTCGAGTCCCGCGGCACCGGGTTGCGGTCGTCGCGGCAGATTGGACAGATGACCGTCACGACTTCCGGGCGGCCTTCTTCCGAGCGGACGACTTGCTGGTGCTCTTCGGCTCGCTCGACGTCTTCGTGGTCGACGCCGCGTCGTCTTTCGCCGACTTGCTGCTCGTGGTGCTCGTCTCGGTCTCGGCCTTCTTCTCCTGGTGGTACGACTCGCTGCGATAGTCGGTCTCGTAGAAGCCGCTCCCCTTGAACAGGATGCCTGCCCCTGCGCCGATCAGTCGTCGCGCCTTGCGTGCCTTGCACGCGGGACAGGTCTTCACGGCAGCGGAGCCCATCTTCTGGAAAAGTTCCCAGTGGTGTTCGCAAGCGTCGCAGGTGTACTCGTAGGTCGGCATTCGATCACTCCTCCTTCGACGCCGGCGCCTTGGCGACGGAGACCCGCGCAGGACGGATCAGCTCATCCCCCATGCGGTAGCCGGGCACGAACTCCGCGAGAACGGTCCCCTCGGGTTGGTCCCCGGTCTCTTGGTGCATCATCGCCTCGTGCCAGTTCGGGTCGAACGGCTCCCCCACCGTGGCGACCGACTCGATTCCGAACTCGCGAAGAGTGGAGCGGAACTTGTCGACGATCAGCTGCAACCCTCGGCGGAGCTGCGATCCCGACTCGGACTCGTCGTCCGCCCCCACGCTCAACGCCATCATCAGATCGTCGAACAGCGGGATCACTTCCTGGAAGACACGCGCGGTCGTCCGACGCTCTCGCTGCTGCTGCTCTTCCGACACGCGACGTCGGTAGTTGGCCAACTCGGCGCGAGCACGTTGGACTTGCTCGAGGAGGAATCGATTCTCCTCCTCCAGTTTGGGACTCTCGGCGCCGCCCGACGGAACATCCCGCCCCTCTTCGACCTCGACCGCCTCGGCCGAACTCGGCTCTTTCGATTCGTCGTGTGAGTCGCTCATGGTGAACTCCGAAAGCTCCGTGACTCGATCACTCGAAGTAGCGCTTGAGTCGCTCGAAGAACGAATGGCGCTTGGTTCCGACTTGAGTGTCTTCGATCTCCGCGAGTCGCCGGATCAACTCCTCCTGCTCCTCCGAGATCTTCCGGGGAATCTCGACGACGACCCGGACCAGCTGAGCCCCGCGCCCGTGACCGTTGAGGTGAGGGAGACCGCGTCGATCGAGCCGCAAGATCGCGCCGCTGGCGGAGCCCGGAGGAATCTCGACCTCGGCCCGACCTCGCAACGCGGGGACTTCGATCGTGGCCCCGAGCACGGCTTGCGGGTACGAGATCGGGACCTCGCAGATAACGTCGTCGCCGGAGCGCTCGAAGAACTCGTGCTCGGCCACATGGACGTCGACGAACAGGTCGCCCCGCCCGCCCGCGCCGCGCGGGGCGGCGTTTCCCTCTCCCGTGACGCGCATTCGGGTACCGCTGGGAATCCCGGCGGGAATCCGAATTTCGATTTCCCGCTCTCGGGTGACGCGTCCCTCACCGGAGCAGTCCGAGCAAGGATCCGCGACGACAGTTCCTTCCCCGCGGCAGTGCGGACAAGTCGTCCGTACCGCGAAGAAACCGTGCGCCTGTTGGACCTGGCCGATTCCTCCACAGGTCCCGCAACGCGTGGGCTTGCTGCCCGCCTTGGCCCCGCTTCCCCGACAGCCATCGCAGGTCTCGAGGCGACGGATCGCCAGGGTGCGCGTCGCGTCCTCGACGAGATCCTCGAGCTCGAGCTCGAGCTCGACGCGCAAACTCTCTCCTCGCGTTCGGCCGCCCCCACGCCCCCCGAACATCCCCTCGAAGATCGACCCTCCGAAGAGGTCTCCGAAGACGCTGAAGATGTCCTCGACATTCTCGAAGCCTCGCGCGCCCCCCATGTCCCGAAGGCCGTCGTGACCGAATCGGTCGTAGCGGGCGCGCTTGTCCGAGTTGCTCAAGACATCGAAGGCCTCCGCCGCCTCCTTGAAGCGGAGCTCGGCCTCGGCGTTCCCCGGGTTCTTGTCCGGGTGGAACTCCAAGGCCTTCTTGCGGTAGGCCTTCTTGATCTCGTCGGCGGACGCCTCGTGCGAGACGCCGAGGACTTCGTAGTAGTCGACCGGCATGGCTCCGCGATCAGGTCAGCGCCCCGAGGGTCGCCTTCTCCGGCTCGCCATCGGGGAGCTCGGTGACCAGGGTGTCCGAGGTCAGATGCATCGCGGCGATGCTGGCCGCATTCTGCAGAGCGACGCGCACGACCTTCACCGGATCCATGATCCCCGCCTTGAGCAGATCGACCTGCTTGGCCGTGAGGATGTCGTATCCCTGAGTGCCTTGGAGATCCGCAACCTCGGCCACCAGTGCCGCGCCATCGAGTCCCGCGTTCTCGCCGAGTTGAGCGAGAGGAGCCTCGAGTGCCTTGGCCACGATGTGCACCCCGAACTTCTCATCCCCGGGCGCGCTGACCTTCTCGACGATGTCACGGACTCGCACGTAGGCCGTGCCCGACCCCGGGACGATCCCCTCCGCCACTGCAGCCCGGGTCGCGTTGACGGCGTCGTCCGCTCGGTCCTTGCGCTCCTTGATCTCGACCTCGGAGTGACCCCCGACTCGGATGATCGCGATCTTCCCGGACAGTTTCGCGCGACGCTCCTCGAGCTTCTCGCGATCGTAGTTCGAGTTGGTCTGTTCGATCTGCGCGTCGATCTGGCGCAACCGTTGGTCGATGTCCGACTTCTTGCCAGCACCCAAGAAGAACCGCGTGGACTCCTTCTCGATCTCGATCTTCTTGCAGCGACCGAGGTGGGAAACATCGACGTGTTCCCACTCCAGGCCGAGATCTTTCGCGAGGAAGGTCCCACCGCTGAAGACGGCGAGGTCCTCGAGCATCGCCTTCCGACGATCTCCGAATCCCGGAGCCTTGATCGCGGCGGCGGGCAGAACTCCTCGAAGACGGTTCAGGATCAGTCCCGCGAGCGCCTCCCCTTCGACATCCTCGGCCACGATGAACAGCGGCTTCCGCTTGGCGACCAGCTTCTCGAGGAGTGGAACGAGGTCGCGAATGCTGGAGAGCTTCTGATCGGTGATCAAGAGATACGGCTCATCGAGCACCGCCATCTGCTCGGCGGGGTTCGTGATGAAGTACGGTGAGACGAATCCCTTGTCGAACTCCATGCCATCGACCAGGTCCAGTCGGGTATCGACGCCGTCGTTCTCTTCGACCTTGACGACGCCCTTCTCACCCACCTTGGAGATCGCATCGGCGAACAGCTGACCCAGCTCGAGATCACCGTTGGAGGCGAGCACGCCGACATGCTCGATGGCCTTACGCCCCTGGACGGGCACCGCCATCGCCTCGAGGGCCTCGACCGCCTTGTCGACCGCCTTCTGCATCCCGTTGCGCAGCGCTACCGGGCTGACTCCAGCGAGCGTGTATCGGTTGCCCTCGCGGAGCATGGCGTGGGCCAGGACCACCGAGGTCGTGGTCCCGTCACCAACCTCCTTGTTGGTTCGGTTGGCGACTTCGTTGATCAGCTTCGCTCCGAGATTCTCGAACGACTCCGCGAGCTCGACCTCCTTGGAGACCGTCACACCGTCCTTGGTGATGCGTGACGTGCCGAACTTCTTCTCGAGCATCACGTTGCGACCGCCGGGGCCGAGCGTCACCGCGACGGCCTTCGCGAGCTTCTCGACACCGGCCATGAGGTGGCGGCGGCCCTCGTGGTCGAACATCAGTTGTTTCTTACTCATCGTGTTGCCTGTTCTCCGGATGGATTCTCGTGGTTTCTCGGGTTGGTGTAGGTCGGACTGCCGGTGATACGGCGATCACATCATGCCCATGCCGGGCATGCCAC
>JAGQRC010000036.1 GCA_020425835.1 Planctomycetota bacterium
ATGCGAGTGGCGAAGTGGGAGGACAAGGCGCCCTCCTGTTCTCCGACGTGCTCTACGACGACCGGATCGCGGACCCGAGCCTGATCTCCGGGTCGAACCCCCTCGGACTCGCGCGCGCCACCGCCGACACCCCGCTGCAGAATCTCGTGCGGTCGCTCGGTGACTTCGTCGCCGCCACGACGACCGACACCGGAACGGCAGCGACCTCCGCCATGGTCTTCCCCGAACTCGCCGAGCAACTGAGCGGGGTCGAGATCACGCTCTCCGCCGAGAAGGGGGAGCGGATCCTCCCATCGCGGACCTTCATCGTCGGCGACCCTCCGCCGACCGGCGGGACGACGCTCGGGGACTTCATGGACTTCCTGCAAGGTGCGCTGGGGATCAACAGTGGCATCCTGGACGGTGCGGAGCAGACCCAGCACACCTATTCCTACGCGCGGACGAACCCGATCACCGGCGAGGAGATCAACGGCACGATGTCGCTCGGCGTCTCGGGTGGCCCGGACGACGAGGCGACGCTGAGCAGTCTGGTCGACCACCAGGCCGACTTCCGATCGGTGCGGCCCGGAGACATCATCCGCTTCACTTCGGGCGCCGCGTCCGGACAGTTCGCCGAGATCGTCGCGGTGACCGCGTCGTCGGCCGGCGGTCCGCTCGACACGTTGATCCTCCGGGACGACGGGTTCAACTCGCTCTCGATCGTGCCGGCGACCGGGGACACCTACGTGGTCCACGCGCCGGCGGGAGTGTCGACCGCGGAGTCGATCGACCTGCTCTCGATCGACTCGACCTCCGGGACGGTCACCGTCGGCGCACCCGTCGACAACGGTGGCGTGACCACCTTCGACATCACCGACACCTCGCTCTCCGACTTCGGAATCGAGCAGGGACTGCGGGCGGGACTGCTGGTCGAGTACGAGTCGGGTGGGGCGGCGGTCACCGCGCGGGTCCTCCAGGTCTCGGGTGACAGCGTGACCTTGGGCTATGCGACTGCGAGTCCGGTTCCACCGGACGCCGGCACGAGCTTCACCTTCGTCGATGCCCCGGACGGAACGATCGAGATCGCCGGGAACGCGGGGAGCGAGAACGATCTCTCGAATCTCGATCTGGTGTCCGGCGGCTCGCGCATCGCGATGTTCGACAACCCACCGGTGGTCTCCGCCTCCGGCGAGTCGATGACGATGAACTTCACCGTCTACGACTCGCTCGGCACGCCGCGCGACGTCTCCTTGACCTTCGTGTTCGAGGGATCGTCGGCCAACGGACCGAACACCTGGCGGTACTTCGCGGAGTCGGTCGACGACTCCGACCTCGACCGAATCGTCGGTTCGGGGACCGTCGTCTTCGGTGAGAACGGACAGTTCCTGACGACCGGCGAGCCGGGCGAGTTCCTGAGCATCAACCTCGATGCGACGCCGGAGCAGGGTGGTGGAGTCGAGACTCCGTTCACCTTCGAGCTCGATCTCTCCCGCTTGACCCAGTTCACGACCACCCTCTCCGAAGTGCAGCTCCGGGACCAGGACGGTTTCGAGGCGGGAACGCTCCGGGACTTCTCGATCGGGGCGGACGGGACGGTCGTCGGTGTCTTCTCCAACGGACTGTCTCGGACCATCGCGCAAGTGCCGATCGCGAGGTTCGCGAACCCTAACGGTCTCGACGCAGAAGGCGATAGCGTCTACCGCGCGTCGACGAACTCGGGTGTCCCCCAGGTCGGCGTGGCGGGGACCTTCGGACGGGGCACGCTGCTCAGCGGGGTTCTCGAGGAGTCCAACGTCGATCTCGCCGAGCAGTTCACGGACCTGATCATCGGGCAACGTGCCTTCCAGGCCAACGCGCGGACCATCACCGTCTCCGACGAGATGCTCCAAGAGCTCGTCAATCTCGTCTGATCGACGTTCATCGAGTTGGGAGCGATCGAATGATCCGATTGACGCGGCTGAACGGTAAGGAGTTCCTCCTGAACTCGGAACTGATCAAGTTCATGGAGGAAACCCCCGATACGGTCATCACGCTGGTCAACGGAGAGCGGTTCCTGGTGACCGAGAGTGCGGACGAAGTGGTCGATCGTGTCGTGGAGTTCGGGAAACGGCTCCGGATCTTCGCGACCGATTGAACGGAAGCTGCCCGGTGACGGGCCATGACGGGGAGTCGGTCGGAACCGGCTCCCGAGAAGGAAAGAGCGGGACATGGATCTGGCAACCGTCATAGGACTCCTCCTGGGAGTCGGCCTCGTCGGGGCGTCGGTCAGCGAGTCCTTCAGCTCCTTCATCGACTATCCCTCTCTCCTGATCGTGATCGGGGGCGGGTTCTCGGCGACCCTGATGAGCCTTCCCCTCAAGCGCGTGCTCATCGCCCCGAAGGTCGCCCTGAAGAGTGTCTTCTCCGGCAAGGACTCCACGGGGGACCTGATCCGTGACATGGTCAGGTACGGGGAGATCGCTCGACGCGACGGCATTCTCGCGCTCGAGGGGGTCATGGACGAGATCGAGGACCCGTTCCTCAGCCGCGGCATCCAGCTCGCGGTGGACGGCAACGATCCAGAGGACATCGCCAACACTCTCGGTCAGGAGATGAACTCCCTGTCCGATCGGCATTCCAAGGGCAAGCAGGTCTTCGATCTCATCGGGAAGTATGCCCCGGCGTTCGGGATGATCGGAACGCTGATCGGTCTGATCCTGATGCTCGCCAACCTCGACGATCCCGATCAGATCGCTCCCAACATGGCGGTGGCGTTGCTCACGACGCTCTACGGCGCGTTGCTGGCCAACATGATCGCGCTCCCCGTGTCGGACAAGCTCTCAGCGTCGAGCGAGGCCGAGGTCCAGCGCATGACCATCATCATGGAGGGCGTGATCTCCATTCAGTCGGGGGACAATCCCAAGGTGGTGGAACAGAAGCTGGAGCTGTTCCTGCCCCCGGGTGAACGGAGCAAGGAGTGAGCAAGAAGGACGAACGTCCGATCGTCGTGGTCGAGGGCGCACCGGAGTGGATGGTCACCTTCGGTGACCTGATGTCGCTGCTGTTGACGTTCTTCATCCTCCTGTTCTCGATCTCGGAGGTGAAGCAGAAGAAGATCTACGAGCTCGTGCAGTCCTTCCGGACCCAATGGCGGATCACCGCCCCTCAGATGGGATACCACGTCGAGCAGCTGGACGAGGTCGTGAACATGTTGTCGCAGATGTCCTTGGAGCTGCCCGACCAGAAGGAGGGCACCGAGGGCAAGGCGAAGCCGGTCGATCACCCCTTCGGCGAACACGCCGATGTCGTGAGGATCGACGACAACCTCTTGATCAGCATCGCCGGGTCCGTGCTCTTCCAGGAGCACTCGGCGCAGCTGAACGATCAAGCGAGGGAAGTCCTTGCACGCGTGAGGGACAAGCTCCGCGGACCGGACACGTGGATTCGGGTGATCGGGCACGCCAATCCGACGGCGCTTCCGGAGGGGAGCGCGTTCCGCAGTCACGATGAGCTCGGCCTCCGACGCGCGGAGGTGGTCAAGGAGATCCTCGTCGCCGACTCGGAAGAGGGGCCGGGAATCCGACCGGAGCGGGTGGAGATCTCGAGCCGAGGTCGGAACGACCTCATCCCGGAGATCGACATTCACAATCCCGGTGAGCGTCGGAAGCTCGATCGGGTGGAGATCATGATGACACCGGAGCCCGCGTTCCGTCAGAGACGCAACTGAAGGAAGAGGCCATGGCCGACATCAACCTCGAAGCAGAGCAGGTCGTGGGCGAGGAGGACGAAGGTCCCCCTCCCGAGAAGAAGAAGAGTCTGCTCGGCTCGAAGGCGTTGATCATCTTCGGAGCGATCCTCGTCCTCGAAGCCGTCGCGGTCTTCTTCATCCTGGACGTGGTCAACGGTGGCGGGGCGACCGCCGACGCGGAGGGGACCGAAGAGGCGGTCGACATGGATCTGACCGAGCGATACTCCAAGCCGGGTCGGATCGTCCTCGACAGTGTCTCGATCTACGATCCTAGCGATCCGAGCCCCCGCGGCGATCGGCGCTTCACGTTCGACCTCGTTCTGCGCATCGAGGAAGAGGCCTACAAGGAGCTGCAGGCGGCTGCGGAGCGCAACGAGTTCGCGATGGACCTCGTCAAGGATGACATCAAGGAGGTCGTCCGCAGCTACTTGCTGCGTCAGGGTGGACATCCTTTCAAGAACCGCGACCATCAGGAGAAGTTGGGGCCCAGGCTTCGCGACTACCTCAACGAGCAGCTTGCTCCTCTCAAGGGCAAGATCCTCAAAGTGGACGTCGACAAGTTCCAACCTTCGAAGTACTGATCGTTCGATAGAGCATGGGAGAGTCCATGGCTGACGACACCCCCTCCGCGGACAACGAACCCGAGAACGCGCCGAGCGATGACGAGTCGCTCGATCCCGCGGCAGACGCATCGGCGGAATCTGCCGCTCCCGGAGAAACGACGGCCGACGCTGATTCCGATAACGATGCTGGTGACGTCGACGTGTCATTCGACGCCGCGCGCCAAGAGGATGATGGCCCACTTGTTGCCGACGTCGAAGCTGAGATCCGTCAGGAGCTCGGAATCGGCGGCGGGAAGATCGAAATCGATCACACGGAGGTGGATCGTCTCCTGACCGAAGCCGTCGTCGGATACGAGCAAGTTTTCGCCGGGACCGTGTTGGACCCGAACCTCACCACCGCGACTGCGACAGCCTCGCCTCCAGCGGGGATCTCGCCCGGTGCCGATGTCGTTTCGCAGAACCTCGGGTTGCTGCGCGACGTCAACATGAAGGTGAAGGTCGAGCTCGGGAGAGGTCGAATGTTCTTGAAGGACATTCTTCGTCTCGCCCAGGGATCGGTCGTCGAGCTCGAGAGGCTCGCGGGGGATCCCTTGGACATCTACGTGAACGACAAAGTGATCGCGCGCGGTGAGGTGCTCGTCCTCAACGAGAACTTCTGCATTCGAATCACCGAGATCTTCACCCCCGCCGAAGTCCTGACGCAGGAGGTTTGACAGGACCGGAGAGAGGGGACGAATGGAGAGGGGACTCCGTTCGCAACGACTACGTCCGTGGTCGAGTGTTCGGGGGCGCGTAAACTTTCACGTCGCCCATCGTGGTCTCGTCCATCGAGATCCACGACATATAGGGGTGTTCGTCATCGCGCTTCTTTTGGCGACTGGAAGCTCGATTTCGGGGCTCTTCGGCCAATCGCCGTCCGCGGATCCTCAACGGAGCGGCAGCTTTCGCCCATCCGACGCTGTCGACTCCTCCGGTGCGCCATCGACCGTAGTTCCACCCCCACAACGAAACGCTTCGCCTCGAGCAGGGCGTTCTCCGTACCGCTCCTCGGTGGGGGCGACGTTGTCCGGCGACATCGCGATCGACACGTCGAAGTCGAGCTTCGAACGACGCACTCCGGAACGCGGTCGTGAGGACGAAGGGTCGCCCGAGACTCGCACCTCCGTCGCGGAAGGAGCGCAGCCGAGCGCCGACTTCCCGGAGGACAACGCTTCGCCGACTCGATCCGAAGACGTGGGGGGTCGCCGTGCCGTGACCTCGGAGCCCTTCGACGAGAAGCGAGTCAAGCTCGGGGACTACGTGCAGCGATCCAAGGAGGTCGCCGCCGCGAAGGGTGGATCGCCCGAGCGCACCACGTGGGAGAAGGTCGGGACGCTGTTGAGCATCGTTCTGGTCCTCTCCCTCTGCGGCGCGGTCGTTCTCTTCCTCCGCCGCTTGCAGCCCACGGCGCGAGACCGGGAGGGCAACCGTGTCCTCGAGGTTCTCGGGCGCGTGCCGGTCTCCTCGAAGCAGCAGGTCTCCCTGGTCCGTGTCGGCTCCCGGGTCCTCTGCGTCGGGATCTCACCCGACGGGATTCGTTGTCTCTCGGAGATCACGGATCCGGTGGAGGTCGCGCGCTTGCTCCCCGGTGACTTCGAGCGCGCTCTGGACGTGGAGTCCCGTGCGTTGGGGGAGAACGAGGTCGAGTCCGGACTGTCGGAGTCGGAGATCGATCGTCGAACCGCGCCGTTTCGCAACGAGCTCTCTCGTCTGCGACAGGTCGTGTCCGGCTGGCGAGATGGGACCCGCAGAGCGAGTGGGGGGGCGTCGTGAGAGCCATCGGATACCGCCGTACACCGATCACCTCGGTGGACAGCACGCCATCGGATCGACACACCTACGCCCATCTCAGTCGCTCCGTCTCGGCGCCGTACCGGGCACGAAGAGCGGTGACGCAACCATCGTCTCGTCTTCCCGACTGGATCCTCCAGCATTGCCAGTGGCTCTTGTCGCTCCTCGGTCGCGGTCGCCGTTCGTTCGCTCGCTCGGGCCGGACTCCCGCTCTCGCCACTCGATCCATCTCGTGGATCGTCGTCGTCGGCGCCGTTCTCGTTCCCGGCCTCCTGTCCGCACAGGGCCTTCAGGACTTCGACCCGCTCTCGCGGGACAACCTCTCCGTGTCGCTGAAGATGCTCAGCATCCTCACGCTGCTCACCCTCGCGCCGACGATTCTCCTCCTGACCACCGCCTTCCCGAGGATCGTCATCGTCCTCGGATTCGTGCGGCGAGCGCTCAGCACCCAAGAGGTTCCACCCAACCAGGTGATCATCGGCCTGGCGCTCATCCTGACCTTCTTCGTCATGGGGCCGACGCTCAACCGGATCAAGAACGAGGCGCTGTTGCCCTATCTGGACGGGATGCCCGATGCCGAGGCTCTCGAGATCGGCGTCTCGCACCTCCGTGACTTCATGTGGCGACAGACCGACCCCGACAGCCTCGACGTGATGATCGAGCTTTCGACGGACGCCGAGGTCGACGCAGCGGAGGAGATGACCCTCGATCAGGTTCCGCTCTTCACCTTGGTCCCGGCCTTCCTCCTGAGCGAGCTCAAGCGGGCATTCGAGATGGGCTTCATGATCTACCTGCCCTTCGTCGTGATCGACCTGGTCGTCGCGTCGACGCTCATTTCCATGGGGATGCTGGTGCTCCCGCCGGTCCTGATCTCGTTGCCGTTCAAGATTCTCGTCTTCGTACTCGTCGACGGGTGGGAGATCATCGTGACCCAACTCGTCGCCAGCTTCTGACGGAGAGCCTCGTGGACCAGCTCGACCAGATCGATCGCGTCGTCGACGTCTTCCGTGAGGCGCTGATCATGGTGATGCAGCTCTCCCTTCCGCTCCTCGCGGTGGGGCTGATCGTCGGTCTCTCGGTCAGCCTGTTCCAGGCGATGACTCAGATCCAGGAGCAGACCCTCGCGTTCATTCCCAAGATCCTCGCGGTCGTGGCGACGTTGATCTTCCTCCTGCCCACGCTGCTGCGGTGGACCCTGGAGTACACGTCCAGAGTCCTGTTCGACCTGTCATTCCTGTCACCCGGCGCTGGAACCTGATCCGTGACGCTGTCGATGCTGAACTACCTCAACGATGGCATGGCCGCCTTCCTCCTCGTCTTCTTCAGGATGACGGGCGTGGTCCTGGCAGCACCGATGCTCGCGAATCCGGGGCTTCCTCCCCGGATTCGAGTGTGGTTCGCGTTCGCGCTCGCCGTGGTGGTCTTCCCGATCGTCCAGTCCCGATCGGAGAGCGGAGCGTTCCTCACGCTCTTCCGGAGCGAAGCGATGACCGTGCTCGCGGTCGGCTCCGAGCTCGCGATCGGCTGGGTGATGGGCTGGACCGCCTCGATCGCCCTGTACGCGGCCCAGTTCGCGGGGCACATCGTCGGGCAGGAGGTCGGGATCTCGATCGGCGACGTCTTCGATCCGATCACCCAGACCTCGGCGTCGCCGTACGCCAACCTGTTCCTGACCGTGGCCACTCTGGTCTTCGTGGTCTGTGGCGGACACCTCGCGCTGTTCGAGGCCGTGGTCAAGACGTTCGACAGTGCGCCGATCGGGGGTCTCTTCGACGTCTCACCCCAGTCGGCCATGCTCATGGCGCGGGACTTCGGTTCCGAGATCTTCTCGCTCGGTCTGCGGCTCGCGCTTCCCACCATGCTCGCTCTGCTGATTGCGACGATCTCCATGGCGATCCTCGCGCGCGCCGTTCCCGAGATGAACATTTTCATCGTCGGCTTCACGATTCGCATCGTCGCGGGCCTCTTCGTCGTCGTGTTGATGGTTCCCCTGATGATCCAGCTCATGACGGAGTTCGTGAGCGGGACCACCGAGTACTTCGGCGAGCTCCAGCTCCTCTGGGAGAGGGGGTAGGCGGTGGCCGAGGAATTCGCGGGCGAGAAGACCGAACCGGCAACCCCTCGCAAGCGTCAGGAGGCGCGCGAGAAGGGCCAGGTCGCTCGGAGCCAGGATCTGAGCACCGCGCTCCTGATGCTCGCCGCGTTCTCGATCCTGTTCGGCTGGGGCGAGACGCTGGTGGAGGACATGGGATCGATCGTTCGATCCGCGTTCCTCGGTCTCGGTGAAGGTCGACTCACCTTCGACAACGTGGTCCACCACGCGTTCATCGGCTTCCCGCGACTCCTGCTGGCGGTCGCTCCCATACTGGTCGGACTCTTCGCCCTCGGCTTCCTCGTCAATGTCGCGCAAGTCGGCTGGTTCGTCTCCGTGGACCCGCTCGCGCCGCGGATCGACAAGCTCAACCCGCTCAAGGGCCTTCAGCGGATCTTCTCGGTCCGAGGGCTCGCTCGACTTGGTTTCGGGATCCTGAAGCTCACCATCGTCGGGGTCGTGCTCTATGTGTCGTACCAGCGGCTCTTCGATCCCGAGCGCGACGAGAACGTCTTCACGCTGTTCTTCGTCGACCTTCCCCAAGCGATCCACATCGCCAACCAGGCGCTCTTCCACACCGGAGGGGTCGCTTGTCTCGCCCTTCTCGCCCTCGCTCTCCTCGACTTCGCCTTCCAGCGGTGGCGTCACGAGATCGACCTGCGCATGACCAAGCAGGAGGTCAAGGAGGAGCACAAGCGAATGGACGGGGACCCGAAGCTCAAGGAGCGGCGGCGACGCGTGGGGCAGCAGCTCGCGCTGCAGCGGATGATGCTGGAGGTGCCGAAGGCGGATGTCGTGATCACCAACCCGACGCACTTCGCCTGTGCGATTCGCTACAAGGAGGAAGAGGGGCGTGCTCCCCGCTTGGTGGCCAAGGGGAAGGACTTCCTGGCTCAGAGGATCCGGCAGGTGGCGATCGACAACGAGGTGCCGATCGTCGAGGACCCGCCGCTGGCGCGAAGCATCTACGGGACGACCGAGATCGGCGAGGAGATCCCGCCCGAGTTGTACAACCAGGTCGCCCGGGTTCTGGCGTACGTCTACCGACTCGGTCGGAAGCCGGTCGGCTCCGGAAGCGAGAGGGGCTGATCGGTCATGGTCGCGGCAACCATCGAACGCTACGCACGTCCTCTCGGAGCGAACCGCGATCTGCTGCTCGTCTTCGCGGTCATCGGTATTCTGCTGGCGATCCTCCTGCCGCTTCCGCCGCTCCTGATGGACGGGCTGCTCGCCCTGAACATCACGTTTTCGCTGCTGATCTTGTTGACCTCGATCTACATGCGGAGCCCACTCGACTTCTCGGTGTTCCCGTCGGTCCTGCTGGTCATGACTCTGTATCGGCTGGCGCTCAACATCGCGACCACCCGACTGATCCTCGGGAACGCCAAGGACTCGGGAGCGCTCGCGGCCGGGCAAGTGATCCAGGTCTTCGGCAAGGTCGTCACCGCCGGCAACCCGGTCGTCGGCTTCGTCATCTTCGTCGTGATCATCGTGATCCAATTCGTGGTGATCACGAAGGGCGCGACGAGGATCGCGGAAGTCGCCGCTCGCTTCACACTCGACAAAATGCCGGGTCAGCAGCTCTCGATCGACGCGGACCTCAATGCCGGTTTGATCGACGAGCAGACCGCGAAGGAGCGTCGCGAGCGCATCAACCAGGAGGCCGACTTCTACGGGGCGATGGACGGTGCGTCGAAGTTCGTCCGCGGGGACGCGATCGCCGGGATCCTGATCACGCTGATCAACATCATCGGTGGTCTGGTCATCGGGATGGCGAGCTACGGGATGGGGTTCACCAAGGCGGTCGAGGTCTTCACGACCCTGACCATCGGGGACGGTCTCGTCAGCCAGGTGCCGGCGCTGGTCGTCTCGGTCGCCGCGGCGTTGATCGTCACTCGGCAGACCGGGGAGTCGAATCTCGGGGCCGATCTCGTGAACCAGATCTTCTCGAGCCCTCGCGCCGTGGGGATCACTGCCGTGTTCCTGCTCCTCCTCATGCCGCTCGGCCTTCCCCCGCTGTTCCTCGTACTCGGCGCCGTCGTGCTCGGCGGGCTCGCCTACATCATGACTCGACAGGAAGCGACCATCGCTTCCCGTGCCGAGGAGTCGGAAGCCGAGGACCAGGCCACCCGCGCCGAACCGACCGAGGTCACGCTCCCGCCGGTCGATCCGCTGGAGCTCGAGGTCGGCTACGGTCTGGTGAACCTGGTCGAGACGGGCGATCGAGGAGGGCTCCTGCAGCGGATCTCGTCGATCCGCGAGCAGATCGCGAGCGAGCTCGGGATCGTCATTCCTCCGGTGCGCATCCGCGACAACATGCAGTTTCGTCCGAGTGACTACGCGATCAAGATGCGCGGCGAGACGGTCGCGAGCGGCTCACTGAAGGTCGATCACTATCTCGCGATGGACTCCGGGCTGGGGCTGGACGCGATCGAGGGGACGCCGACCAAGGAGCCCGCGTTCGGGATCGACGCGATCTGGATCGACGAGGAGACCAAGGGGCGAGCCGAGGCGATGGGCTACACCGTCGTCGATCTCGTGAGTGTGTTGGCGACGCACCTGACCGAGGTGATCCGCGACCACGCCGCCGAGCTCCTGACGCGCGAAGAGGCGAGCCGGCTGATCGACAAGCTGAAGGAGACCTCGCGCGCCGTGGTCGACGAGGTCATCCCGGACCAGCTGAAGCTGGGGGATGTCCAGAAGGTCCTGCAGAACCTGTTGCGCGAGAAGGTCTCGATTCGGGATCTGGAGTCGATCCTGGAGAGTCTCGCGGACTGGGCTCCTCGGACCAAGGACCCCGAAGTGCTGACGGAGTACGCGCGCCACGCGTTGAGTCGCGCGATCTGCCGCCAGTACGCCGACGACTCCGGCCGCGTCCACGTCGTCACCCTCGATCCGCGGGTCGAGGAGTTCGTGGAGAACGGTATCGAGCACACGGAGCGCGGGAGCTTCCTGCGCCTGAGCCCGGAGATGATCGCTCCGATCGTGCAATCGGTCTCGCGGGTCCTCGAGAACCTCCTCGAGCAAGGACACCCTCCAGTGGTTCTGACCTCTCCGCAGATCCGTCTCCAGGCCCGTCGACTGCTCGAGACGCAGATCCCCGGAGTGGTGTGTCTTTCCTACAACGAGGTCGCTCGAGGTGTGGCCGTGGAGTCGTTGGGAGTGGCGACCGTGTAGTGCGTGGTACATGGGGTGAGGAACGAGGAAGAAGATGAACTGGGTGCGTCAACCGATCGGACTCTGGAATGGTCAACCCTGCTGAGACGAACTCGACTCCGCTGATCCGGGTGCAGGCGGCGAGCTACCGCGAAGCCCTGGAGCGGATCCAGGCCGAGTACGGACCGGACTTCCGCATCGTGCGGACGGGCGTCGTGTCCAGGAACGGCTTGGCGGGAGTGGTCGGAGGGCGAGCGATCGAGGTCTTCCTCGCTCCCGCCGAAACCTCCACCGAGATCGATCGACGTTCTCCGGAACCGGCAGCGTCGAGTGTCGCGGAGCCGCGACCCTCGATCACCGGGGCGTCCGGTATGGGTAGTCGTGTCGTCAGTCCGGCGGCCGCCGCGCTCGCGGCGAAGTACCTCGGTGTGCCGACGAGCAGCATCCCGGTCCCGCCGGTGAGGACACTCGCTCCCGAACGAGCCGACGCCGCGGATCGAGATCTCCAACGGCAGGTTCGTCGACTCTTGCGCGAGCGCGAGACCCCACCGTTCGAGGTCCCGAACTCGTCGGTCGAGCGGACGCCGATGCACGCGCGGGTCCTCTTGGAGGCGTTCGAGCGCATGAGGCGGGAGGCGGCGACGACCGTCTCCGAGCCGAAGCCGGAGTCCGAGTCGAGCCTGGGGTCGTCGTGTGCGCCGGGCCACCCGATCCTCCGCGCCGCCAGTCGGCTGATGATGGCCAACGGGTTCTCTGCGGAAGTGACCGCCACGATCTCCGCGAGTCTCCGGCAGCGGCGCTTCGAGGTCGGGAGCGACGTCGATGAGCGACTCGCCGAACAGGAGGCTCGACGACATCTCGGCGAGCTTCTTCGTCCGAAGCTCCCGCCCTGCGTCCCGATCCCGTTGAAGGACCGCTCGGAGTCGGAGGGACCGTTGGTGATCGCGCTGGTGGGGCCGACGGGCGTCGGGAAGACGACGACCATCGCAAAGCTCTCTGCGCCACTGCGTCTCGTCCACGGCCGGCGTGTCGTGCTGGTCACCCTCGACACGTACCGATTGGGCGCCGTCGAGCAGATCCGACGGTACGGTGAGATCGTCGGACTCGAGGTGCAGACCGTCGAGCGACCCGAGGAGTTGCTCGCGATTCGACAGGGATTGACCCATCGCGATCTGGTCTTCGTCGACACCGCCGGTTCCAGCCCGAAGTGCAGTGAGCCGCTCGAGCACGTCCGTCGATGTTTGGCCCCGATCGGCGATGTGGAGGTGCATCTCTGCGTCTCCGCCAGCTGCTCGCGCGCAACGATGGTCCGCGTCGCTCAGCGGTTTCGCGATCTCTCGTACGATCGAGTCCTCGTCACCAAGGGCGACGAGTCCGAGGGCGCGGGAGCGCTACTCGACCTCTTCGGCGTGGCCAAGGTCCCGGTGTCCTACCTGACCAGCGGGCAGGGGGTTCCCGAAGACATCGCGACCGCGACCGCAGACCGACTCGAGTCCCTGATCCTGGGAGCGAGCTCATGAGCCAGGAACAGCATCTTCGCGAATGGGTGATCCAGAGCGA
>JAGQRC010000367.1 GCA_020425835.1 Planctomycetota bacterium
ACCAGGTGGTCCAGACCGCTCGCCATCGCCAGGCCCGTCTCCTTGATCGCACCGTTGAAGAGCTGGGGGTTGGCCGGCTGGCTGTAGATCCCGAGGAGACCCGAGCCCGACGCCATGCCCGGCAAGGCGCCGATCAGCTTCACGTCCTCCGGATCCGAGCCGAGGGTGTATTCCCCGAGAAGCGAGATGTGAGAGAGGACCCGAGGCCCTTGGAACAGCATCTGGTACTGCGGACTCACGCTCGCGGCGGGGAAGGGGTGTCCGATCAGCGTCGCATCGTTGGAGATGATGTTGTTCACCCAGCCGGTCTCGTTGCCGAGATTCCCCGGCTCGCCCGTCTCCCAGTACTGCTGACTCGAGAAGTGGGACCGAGATTGCCCGCCGTATCCGACGCGGTGGAAGATCGCCAGATCTCCCGCTGCTCGGATCTCGCTCAGCGGCGCGAGCGCCGGGTGCATGGCGCAGAAGCCGTTCAGATCGATCGCTTGCGCCTCGGGGATGAACAATGTCGGTCGGGTGGTGTCGCTGTAGACGCTGTCGCCGTAGGGAATGATCGTGTTGACGCCGTCGTTACCGCCGCGCTGCCAGATCACGAGCATCTTCTTGGACGGGAGCAGGTCACAGGACCCGGCGTAGAGCGCGCGCCGGAAGATCGGGTTCCGCAGGAACGGGATCGTCGGGGTGAGGACGAGTCCCGCCGCTCCGAGCTGGAGGAACCGACGTCGGTCGAGTGGATTCATCTTTCTCCTCCTTACTCTTGGACCGATTGCGGGAAGCAGGCGAGGAACGCGGCGGCCTCGGACAGTCGACTCTCGTAGTCGCCGGCCATCGGGTCGAGCGGTGTGACGACACCGTCATGGTCGGTCGACAGGTAGTCGATGGCGAGCTGCCGCTCCAGGACGCTCACGTTGGACTGGTAGAGCAAGCGGATGAAGTAATCGACGATCGCCTCCACGTCATCCAGCGGGATCCCGTGATCGGCCAGCAGCAGCGGGAGATCGTACGACGGATCATTGGCGCTGTAGAGCCGCGCCGCGAACGCGATGCGGTAGAGCAGCTTGTGGGTCCCGAGCGTGTCGATCTCCGGGAAACCGTCCGGCGTGACGAAGTTGTGCGGCAGGTGGTTCAGGTCGGAAAGGAACGTGATCAGGATGTTGGAGGACGTGTAGCCGTCGAACGCCCGAATGGTGGTGAGCAGACTCTCCGTGGGGGTCTCGATCTTGTCCCACCGGTACGCGTTCCCCAGGAACTGATCGGACGTCAGGATGGTCTCGACGACCGCCCGCATGTCCCCGTTGGTCGACAGCCAGGTCGCGATGCAGTCGGCGACCAGAGGCGTCGGCGGGTTGTCCACGACGAACTTCGAGATCAGCTTCCGACAGACGAACTCTGCGGTCTCCGAGAGGCCGGCGAGGTGCGACAGGATCATGTAGCCGTCGTTGATCCCGGCCAGCGGATCGTTGATGGGATCCCCGGCAGGGAGCACGAGTTGATGCACGCCGGTGAAGATCACCTTCTCACCGTAGTCATGGTCCGATGGCTCGAAGTGGAAGCTCCAGACGCCGGTGGGATCGGAGTCGTCGAGACAGGGCGCGTGGGGGTCGCCGTAGTCGGCGGGGGCTTTCTTGCAAACCGTCCAACCGGTGAAGGCGCGCGCCACCTGGACGATGTCGTCCTGGGTGTAGACGACGTCCGCGCCGAGCGTGTGGAGCTCCATCAGCTCGCGGGCGTAGTTCTCGTTCGGCGCCCCGACGACGTTGTTGTCGCTGTCGAGGTAGATGAGCATCGCCGGGCTCGTGGCGCTGGCGACGAGAAGATCCTCGAAGCTCGAGAGGGCGAGGCTCCGGAACAGCTCGGTCTCGTCGTACTCGAGCTGGATGGCGAGGGCGAGCGCCTGGTTGTTGTCGTACAGGCCGCCCAACTCGTTCCGGAAGTGGTTCCGCAGCGTCCAGTACCAGGTGTTGAAGTGGACCTCCCAGAAGTCCACGAGCTGCTGCAGGAGCTGCTTCTCGCTGTAGAGGCCCCGGAAGAAGTGCATCTTCCAGAGGTCGTTGCGGACCGACGACGGAGAGAGCGCGCCGAGCAGCGTGTTCAGCGTGGTATTGCCACTCTCGTCGATCAGCTCCGGGTGGAGCTGCTCCTGGATGTAGGCCTCGGCGCCGACACTGACCACGTGATCGAGGAGGTCCGGAGTGGGGCCGTACGCGATGCGTCGCAGAAGGTGGCCCGCGAGATCGTCATCCGTGAACGCGTTGCAGGGAGGGTATGCGTTGCAGCTGAGCGTATCCGGGTTCGTCGGATCCTCGCCGCACTGACCGTAGGGGGCCGGCGGTGGCGCGCCGCCGGAGAACAGGCTCGACAATGCGTAGATCGCGTCGCCGATGTCGAGCATGTCGTCATCGTTCGTGTCCGCCGCATCGTGGCAGGTCAGGGTCGCGAGGCTCGGGCTGAGCGGCGGTGGGAACAGGTAGTCCAGAATGCGGATCACGTCCCCGATGTCGAACGCGCCGTCGACATTCGCGTCGCCGCGCATGAAGGGTCGGTACTGTTCGATGGGGACCGGATCGATGATGATCACTCCGCCGGACCCGGTGATCTGGGCGGACGCAGAGGATCCTCCGAGCGCCGCGCAGGCGGCGAGCAGGATGACCGCCAGCCCATTCCGTCGAAGCTTCATTCTCGTGCTCCTTCCATGGTGACAATCCTTCCATGGTGAGGTCGTGACTTTCCACGAACCTCGCCCCCCGGTGGACGGCGGGACCGGGACCGAGGTGCCTCGAGCGCGCGTGCTCGAGTGTCCACCAGCCGATCTCTTCCGTCTTCGTTCGAGAGCCGGTTTCCAGCGGTCGTCGTATCGAGTCGTTCTGCGTCGTGCCTCCCCGAGCGGGGCGGAGCCCGTCCGAGTCACCGTGTCATGGCGACGATGAAGGTGACGGGCACGATTGCGACGGTGCCGTTGCGACGGTGCATTCCTTCGCGGCGGATTTCGATCGAGAACGACATTGAAGAGCCCGGGGCATTGTAGGGATCCGTGGTCGAGCGGGACAGCGCGAACCTCGTCAATCTCGGTCCGCTCACCGAACGCGGATCGCCCGTGTCCGCAGGGCCGACAACATGGATGGGAGCGAGTCTCCGGGAGCGACTTGCCAGGTGGGGCGTCGCGCCCGGGTGAGGTTGCCGTGCCTCGACGAACGGAGGTTCACGCGGACCAACCGGTACTCCTTGTCGGGCCGAGCGTTCTCGTTTCTGAGAGGAGCGGGCCGCGGAGTTGCCTCACGCGAAGCGGTGAACTCGTGCACGAGGGGCTCGCATGGAAACACAGGACCGTTATCGGCCCGCGCGTCGGGCGACGATCGTTCGGGTCGCGCTCGGTGCGGTGGCCGGACTGATCCTCACGTTCCTCGGTTTCGATTCGGCGCCGGCTCAGACTCCCCTGAATGGGGGCAGCGTTCTGGATGAAGACGTCGTGCTGATCGATCCCGCGGACCTCGACGCAGCGGTGGTCGACGGCGATGTGTTCTGGCTGGTTCTCGGCGACGAGTCCCTGCCGCTGCTCCTCCAACCCGTGGACCTCCGGGCTCCCGACTTGATGCTCTCGCGTTCGGGTGGCCCCGGCACGGCGATGTCCTCACGAGCGCGGACCTTTCGCGGTGTCGTGCGCGGTCAGCCGGACAGCGTCGTCTGCCTGAGCATCGTCGGTGACGCCGTTCGGGGACACGTTCGCGATGAGCGCGGCTGGCTGTTCATCGAGCCGCTGACCCCGGCCGAGGCGACGCAGCCGCACGAGCATCGCATCTACAACGAAGGGGACATCGATCCCTTCCTCAACGAGGGTTGTGCCACGACCGCGGCCGAGCACGTTTCCGCGGCGCTCTCCCGCATCGCTCCCGACGAGGACGACCCCTCCGCGTTCGGGACCGCGGCCGCCGGCGAGATGCGGGTCGTCGAGCTGGCCATCGATGTCGACGCCGAGTTCGAGGCGATCCACGGCGCCGGAACGACCGCGTACATCGAGTCGGTCATCAATCAAGTCGATGCGATCTACGAGGCCGACCTGAACCTGTCTCTGGAAATCGTCCACATCAACATCTGGGACGATGAGCCCGATCCCTACACCGAGACCGACCCCGGGGCCTTGCTCGTGGAGTTCCGGAACTACTGGAACACGAACCACGGCTCGATCCAACGAGACACCGTGCACCTGTTCACCGGCAAGGACCTCGATGGATCGACGATCGGGATCGCCTACACCGGTGCCGTCTGTTTCACCTCCTTCGCCTACGGTTTGAGCCAGGAGTATCCGAGCTCGTTGATGCCGCTGCTGGTCGCGCACGAGATCGGGCACAACCTCGGCGCGAGTCACGATCCGTCGGGGTCCTCCCCGCGCTACATCATGTACCCGAGCCTCGGCGCATCGAACCTCGATGAGTTCAGCGATACGAGCATTGCCGACGTCGCGGCCTTCGTCGCGTCGACGAGCTGCCTCGCGATCCAAGTGACCAGCGGGGATGGCGGCGGCGACGGGGGCGGCGGCGGTGACTCGACTCCACCGGCGGGTGGGGGCGGCGGAGGTGGCGGTGGCCCCGTCGACCCCGTCCTGATCGTGGTTCTGCTGCTCGCCGGGATCTGGAGTCGGCGGCGATGCCCCGCGGATCCGTCGCACTGATCCTCGTCGCCGCGTCGATCGCGGCGACGATCCTCCCCGGCCTGCACGACCTCGCGATCGATCGGATCGATGCGTGGGACTCCGGGCAGTGGT
>JAGQRC010000368.1 GCA_020425835.1 Planctomycetota bacterium
GAACTCGGACTGGAGCGCGCGGTCGCGGACTCGCTCAACGCGCTCGGGAACACCGCGCAGAAACAAGGGGATCCCGAAGCCGCGCGAACGTACTTGGAGGAGTCACTGGAGATCCGGCGCAAGCTCGCCGACGACGCCGGCGCCGCCATCGCGCTCAACAACATGGCACTCATCGCCTACGAGCAACGAGACCTGACGGCCGCACTCACCTACTACGATCAGAGCCTCGACATCCTGCGGCATCTGGGGGATCGGCAAGCCATCGCGGTCGCCGTCAACGGCAAGGCCAGCGTTTCCTTCTCGAGCGGGGACCTCGACACGGCAGGCGAGCTCTACGAGGAAGCACTGACCATCAGCCGCGAGCTCGGCAACCGTCGCACCGAGCGCAACGTGCTCAACAATCTCGGTCTGGTGGCTCGACATCAGGGGGACCTCCCCCGCGCCGCGCGGCTCTTCGAGGAGGGTCTCGCGCTGCGACGAGAGCTCGGGGATCGTCGTGGCGTCGCCAAGTCCCTCCTCAACCTCGCCGAGCTCTCGCTCGAGACCGGCGACGAAGCGGGAACGCGCGGACGATGTGCCGAGGGCATCGACGGCGCTCGCGACCTCGGCGAACTCCGGTTGATCCCCGAGTTCCTCACCGTTCTCGCCCGACTCTACGCGCGGACCGGTCGCCCCACCATTGCGGCTCGGTTGCACGGCGCCGTGGAGGCGATTCGCGAGGGCGAGGGCGTCCCGCTGTCGACGGCCGAGGACGAGGAGTTGGGTCGTATTCTCCGCCCCGCGAGCGACGCGATCTCGCCGGTCGACTACGAGGAAAACCGTAGCGTCGGACGGGCCATGTCGATGGAGCAGGCCTGCGGACTCGCGCTCGACTGCTGAGCCCGTCCGTCGGCGCACGACGCGACGCGTGCGAGCCCGTGATCGAACTGCGCTCCGTGCGTTGCGCTCTCGTCGAGCGTCCAATTCTCCGCCCCTTGTGCGGGACCTCGACCCCAGTAGGATGCCGCACGAATGGTCCCCTCCCGAGATGCCGCGAAGACACCCGAGAAGCTCCACCGATGCACGACGCTTAAGGACCACCCGCATGTCGCGATGCACGTTCCTGACGACCTTCGTCCTGTCGATCGCCGTCTCCAGTTCGGTGGCATGGGGGTCGTTCGTCCTCCACGCGTCCCACAAACTGGTGCACCGGGGTGACTCGCGAACGATGAAGGTGACGCTGATCGGTGGCTTCGACCCCGTCCAAGCGGTGAGCTTCGGCTTGAGTCACGATCCCGCGGTGGCGACCCTCACCGAGATCGAGCTCGGCACCGCGATCGAGTGGGCGATCGGTCCCGGATCGCTGGAGTTCTTCGCCGTGGACCTCGATCCGGTGGGCGGAACGGGTGGGACGTTCCAGGCGATCCTCAGCTCGAGCGGCGCGGTCACCCTTCCACCCTTCTGGCCCAAGCAGGTCGCGCGATTCGTGTACGACATCGAGATCGGCGCACCGACCGGCCCCAGCTCGCTCGAGTTCGACTCGACCCTCGGCAACCCCGCCGTGTCCACCGAAGTGCAGCTCGCGGACGGCGCGAGCACCACGATCACGCCCTTCACGATCGACGGCCGATTCACGGTGATCCCCGGCGATGATCGAACGGACGGCGCGGGAGTGCTCGGGCAGCTCTGGTTCCTGGACGGCGGTGACGACACGATCACCGTCGTCGGTCCGGACGGAGCCGTGCTCGAGGTGATCCCGACCGGCGAAGAAACACCGGTGGCGATCGCCGTCGATCCGAGCGGGCCGACCTGGGTCGCGTTCCGGGACAGCAATGCGGTCGTGCGGTTCGACGAAGCGGGGAACGTGCTGCAAGCGATCCCCGTGGATGACCAACCCGTGGCGATCGCCCTGGACTCGGAGGGCAATGCGTGGGTCTCCTGTGTGGGGGTCGGTGCGCTCGACAAGATCTCGCACGACGGGCAGATCCTCTTCGGCGGAACCGACGGCACGGGACCGACGGCGGGGCTGATCGGTGCCGCGATCGAGGTGGGGAGCGATCCCGCGGGTCTCGCGGTCGATGCGCTCGACAACGTCTTCGTGGTGTGCACGAGTGATGCGACGCTCACGAAGGTGAACGCATCCGGCGGCGTCGCCACTTCGGTCCAGCTCTCGGACATCGCCGAGCCGTACGCGGTCGCGATCGATCGCGAGGGCTACGCATGGATCACGCTCCGCGGGTTGGACCGGGTCGAGAAGCGAGCCAGCGATGCATCGCTCGTCGAGTCGTTCTCCCTCCCGATCGGAAGTCGCCCCGAAGGCATCACGCTCCGCACCGGGACCGAGGCGTGGACGTACGGCAGCGCGGACGGAAATCTCTACCGACTCCGACCTGGCGAGCCCGCCGTGGGCTACCCGGGCACCGGCACGCCATCGGGCATCAGCGCGGACGGCCGCGGATCACTCTGGGTGACGGATCGAGCGCTCGACCTCGCGCTCCGCTTCGACGGCGCGGGGCAGCTCGTCCAAACGGTCGGGGTCGGCGACCAACCCGCGCTCCTCGGTGACGCGTCCGGTCTGGTGCGCGTGAACGTCTTCTTCCCGGACGAGGACTTCGATCTCGATGGCTTCGCGAGCGGTCTCGAGATCGACGTGAGCTCCGATCCTCTCGACCCGTCCGACACTCCGACGCTGCTCCCGGGCTTCGTCGAGCCGGTCGCGGCGTTGACCTGTCAGGTCTCGGTGCAGACCGTCTCGTTGAGCTGGACGATCCCCGATCCTCATCCCTACGAGTCGCTGATCATCCATCGCGACGGCGCTGTCATCGCCAGCCTTCCCGGCGAGTCGATCTCGTTCGTCGATCCCACCGCGGCGTCGGTGGGGCCACACACCTACGAGGTCACCGGGGAGAGCGCGAGCGGAACCAGCTCGGTCGCGAGCTGCGTGATCGTCGTGGCACAGGGTCAGTACCTCGCCGCTCACACGATCGAGTTCAACGGGTTCTCGGTGAACCTCTTCGGGATGACCTTCCGACCCGACGCACCACCGGGGGCTCCGGTGTACTACTTCACGGACCCCGGGCAGGGCTGGATCTACGGAACCGACACCGAATTCCAGATGCTCATCGCCTTCCCCAGCCCCTTCGCCGCGGCGGAGACGCCGGGCGCGTTCGGCGGCGGGGAGTTGAGCTCGACGCCGACGGCCGGTATCGCCTATCGATCCGACGGGGACGGCGGTGCGGGTTCGCTCTTCGTGGCCGGTGGGTCCACCGGCGACACCCTCCAGGTGGCGAAGGTCCAGGAGATCTCGCTCCTCGGCGACCCGATCGGACCGGCGATCATCCTCACGTCGGAGGACCCGGTCGAAGGCGTGGTCCAGATCCGCGGCGGCCTCGGCGGCCTCGCCTACCACGAGGACTCCGGGACATTGCTCGCCGTGGGTCCCGACGTGTGCGAACTCTACGCCTTCGTCCCGGGAAGCGGCGGAGGCGTCGCGGCGATCGCCGGTGCGGGAGGCACGCCGGGGATGATCCTCCCCGCGGCGAGCGCGAGCCATCCGATCGAGGGCCCGGCGCTCAACGGCGTCTACTTCCCGCCCTTCTCCGAGTTCGGACCGAGCGGCGGACGCGTCGTCGTGACGAGCGTCGCCCCGACCGGGGAGTTCCAGCTCGTCCAGCTCGCGATCGCCGACGGGGAGGCGACCATCGTCGGCGATCCGATCCCGCTCGACGCCGTGGAGAGCGAGAACAGCTTCGGCGAGTTCGTGCTCCAGGGGGATGAGGTGATCGCCGTCGGTCTCACGACGAGCACCGTCTACGAACTGGGATCGGCCTTCTTCGTCCGCGGTGATGCTCAGGGCAATGGCTCGGTCGACCTCGGAGACGCGATCCTCATCCTGGACACCTGCTTCGGGGACGTGCCGTTCAACAGCTGCATCGATGCCTACGACGTCGATGACAGCGGCGATCTCGACATCGCCGATGCGATCCTGTTGTTGAACTACCTGTTCACGGACGGCTCCCCGCCACCGCCACCGGGCCGCTCCCCCTCGGCGGGTCCCGACCCGACGCCGGACCCACTGCCCTGCCTCTGAGTCGGCGCCGGCATTCTCGGCGAGGCCGGCGACCGACGAGACGGGATCGCCTCGACCCATCGCTTCAGATCCCCGCCGGGCTCGGTCTCGAGTCTCGCCGGGTGTAGTTGCGCGCAGGAGCTCGGGCTCTCGGCCGAAACGAGTTTCAATCGGCCGCCAACGCGGCGATCTCCGCGGGGCCGAGCGCTTCGGCGTACACGTCGATCTGATCCATGCGACCATCGAAGTCGTTCGTTCCGTTGCCCTGTCCACCGAACAACAGGTCGGCGGTCGAAGCGGGGAGCGCGCCACTGCGCGCGACCGAGCCGACCTGGACCCCTCCGACGTAGAGACGCATCGTGAAGCCGTCGTAGGTCGCGGCGATGTGGGTCCAGCTCGTGCTCGACGTTCCACCCTCGACCGACGTGCCGGCGATCTCGAAGCGGTACCTGCCGTTGGAGTGCTGCGCGAGGTTGATCGCGCAGTCGGTGCACGGGTACCCCGTCCAACGCCACCAGGTGGCGATGTCCTGGGTCACACCGATCCCGATGTCGCTCTGGACCCAGACCGAGATGGTGAACGCGTTGAAGGTGTCGAGCTCGAGCAGGTCCGGATCGATCGCGATCGCGTCGTCCACGCCGTCGAGGTCGACGACGGTCCCCCGCGCGGGATCGTTCACCCAGGTCGCGCCTCCGATCAACAGGCC
>JAGQRC010000369.1 GCA_020425835.1 Planctomycetota bacterium
TCTCGGATCTTCGTCGGCGCGGAGCGTCGTCTGCGCCGAACACGGTCAGCCCTCGTCGGTCGTCAGCGAATCGATCCCGTGTTGAGGACGGGCTGACTCTCCTGCTCGGAGGTCAGGACGACGAGGAGGTTGTTGACCATCGTCGCCTTCCGCTCTTCGTCGAGCTCGACGATCTTCTCGCGCGAGAGATGCTCGAGCGCCATTTGCACCATGCCCACCGCTCCCTCGACGATCTGCTGACGCGCGGCGATGATCGCGTGCGCCTGCTGGCGACGCAGCATCGCCTGGGCGATCTCGGGCGCGTAGGCGAGGTGACTCAAGCGCGTCTCCATCACTTCGACGCCCGCCACCTCGAGCCGCGCCTCGACCTCCTTCTTGAGCGCGTCGGCGATCTCGTCCTGGTTGCCGCGGAGAGAGATCTCCCCCACCTCGTCGGCGGAGTCGTACGGATACCGGCTCGCCATGCCTCGGAGCGCGGTCTCACTCTGGATCGAGACGAACTCGACGTACTCGTCGACGTCGAAGAGCGCGCGATAGGAGTCGACGACGCGCCAGACGACGACGCAGGCGATCTCGATGGGGTTGCCGCTCGAGTCGTTCACCTTGAGACGCTCGCTGTTGAAGTTCCGCACCCGCAGCGACACGCGCACCTTGTTCGCGAGCGGGTACCACCAGAACCCGTTGGCCCGGACGTTCCCGATGTACTTCCCGAAGAAGAGAAGCACCTTGGTCTCGTTCGGCTGCACGACGTAGTACCCGCCGAGCACGATGAACGAGGTGAGGACGAGGAGGATCAACGCGACGACTTCCAGGGGGGTGCCCTCCTGACGCTCCGCCATTCGCCAGATGAGCCCCGCGATCCCCCCGCCGAGTGCCAACTGCCCGAGAAGGGCGAGGAACCCGTTGATCCGAACCGCTTGGCGCTCCTTGAACTCGCGCGACATGTTCCGCTCCTTTTCGTGGCCCACTCGATCGGAGGACCGGGCCTTCGGACCCCATGCAACCGTCGGATTCCGTGCAACTGTCGGTCGCCGTGCAACCGTCGGACCGTGAGGTATCGAAGGGAAGTCGTCCGCACCACCCGACGTCGTGACCGACGCGACGGGAGCTCGAGTTGAGGACCATCCCACGACGGTCGCTTGCGGCGCGCGCCTGCTTCGGGCGGCCCTTCGCGCTCTGCGATCTGGTGCCCGCCCCCGCATCGATGGGATTCATGATGCGTGCTTCCGGGTGAAACGCCTCACGCCGCATCACGAGGCGATCCGGTCAGAGCGCCTTGACCATCTGCAGACAAGGGTTGGCCGGCCCCCACAGCTCGGGGAACTCCTCGAACGGCACGAACCCCATCGCGTCGTAGAACCGCCGCGTCTTCGCGTACGCCTCGGACTCGCGCGCGGGACTGAGCGTCTTCACCTGGAGGAAGCGGACGCCTTGCGCTCGGCAATGCGCTTCGGTCGCTCGGAGCAACACCTGCCCGAACCCTCGGCGATGGTGCTCGGGCCGAACGGCCAAGACATAGAGCTCGGCCGAGGCGGGGAAGTGGTGACGGACCGACATGAAGCCGAGGATCGCCCGGTCTTCCTCGATGCAGAAGGTCGGGAGCGCATCGATCGCCTGCACGTACTCGACGATGGCCGACTCGATCCCGAACCAGTCAGGTAGAGCGCGGAGCACCGGCTCGCACACAGAGCCGAGTTGGAGAAGAGGTCCTCGAACGGGGTGCACGGTCATGTCGCCTCCAGTGCCGCGCCGATCATAGCAGTTCTTCGAGAGTCTGCGGTCGAGCCGGAGTGGGCTCTCGACGGGAGGATCGGTCGTGCACCACTCGAGGACGGCGACGCTCCCCCGCGAGGATCTCGAGACGCGGGCTGCGTCCTGGAAACCCGAATCCGATCGACACCGGCTCTCGAAACGCCCTCCTTCAGGAGCGAGTCCACACCGAGGAGGACCGATCGAAGCGCCGGAAGAACCGCCCCCGGTCCGCGGAGACTCGCACGGCGCGACAGCCCGAGTCACACCCTTGAAGGATCGCCCTTGACCGCCTCCGAGTTCCCACCCCTCCACGTGACGGGCAACGTGCGCCGGCTCGCGGTCATCTTCGGTGATCAGCTCGATCGCTCGTCCGCGGTCTTCGACGACTTCGACCGCGAGCGGGACGCCCTTCTCATGATGGAGATCGAGCAGGAGTCGACCCACGTTCCGAGCCACCGCCAGCGCACCGCGATGTTCCTCGCGGCGATGCGCCACTTCGCGCTCGAGCTCCACGAGGCGGGTCACCGCGTTCAGTACGTCCGCCTCGACGATCCCCACAACACCCAGTGCTTCGACGGCGAGGTGCGTCGTCAGACCGAGCGCCTCCGGCCCGACGAGCTGACCTGCACGCTGCCCGGCGAGTGGCGCGTCCTGCACCTCGTGGAGAACTGGAAGGAGGAGCTCGCGCCGCGGGTGGAGATCCGGCCCGACCGACACTTCCTCGTCCAACCCGACGAGTTCTCGACGTGGGCGAAGGGCCGGCGATCGCTCGTCATGGAGCACTTCTACCGCGAGCAGCGCAAACGACTCGACATCTTGATGACCGATGACGGCCAGCCCACCGGGGGGCAGTGGAACTTCGACGCCGACAACCGCCAGTCGTTCGCCGGAGCCCCGTCGATTCGTCGGCCCTATCGAGCGCGACCCGACGCGATCACGCGAGAGGTGATGGCGATGGTCGAGCGACGTCTCCCGAACCTCCCGGGTCGGATGGCGTCGCTGCCGTGGCCGGTGACTCGGGACGAAGCGAAGCGCGCTCTCGACGACTTCATCGACCATCGTCTCCCACGGTTCGGGGCGTACCAGGACGCGATGTGGACCGAAGAGACGACGCTCTACCACAGCCGGCTGAGCGCGGCGCTCAACCTGAAGCTCCTCGACCCGCGCGATGCGGCCCGGTCGGCGATCGCGGCGTACGAGTCCGGCGCGGCGCCGCTCAATTCGGTCGAGGGCTTCGTGCGGCAGATCATCGGGTGGCGCGAGTTCATCCGCGGCGTCTACTGGTACGCAGGACCGGAGTACGAACGGCGCAACGGGTTGGAGCATCACGGCGACCTGCCGGCGCTGTACTGGAGCGGCGAGACCGACCTCGAATGCCTCCGCCAATCGATCGGCCAGGTGCTCGACGAGTCCTACGGTCACCACATCCAGCGGCTCATGATCACCGGCAACTTCGCGTTGATCGCCGGGGTTCACCCCAAGAAGGTGAGCGACTGGTACCTCGGCATGTACACGGATGCCGTCGACTGGGTCACCCTTCCCAACACGCTCGGCATGGCGATGCATGCCGACGGCGGCGTCGTCGGGACCAAGCCTTACGCGGCGAGCGGCAAGTACGTGAAGCGGATGAGCAACTACTGCGACCACTGCCCCTACGACGTGAAGCGACGCACCGGCGAGGCGGCGTGCCCGTTCAACACCTTCTACTGGGACTTCCTGATCCGCCACCGCCAGCGGTTCGCGAAGAACCACCGCATGCGGATGATCCTCGCCAACGTCGACCGGATGGCCGACGACGAACGACGCACGATCGTCCGCGAGGCCGCGGTGTGGCGGGAGCGCCTCGGGATCGAGGGGTGACCCTGGAACTCCTCGGGTGGTGGCTGCGGTGCCCTCGAGCCCGTCGCGGAGGCTCACTGCCGTCGAGCGGGAGCTCCGCCGGTCGTTCCGCCGCCCGTGGTCCGGCGCCATCCTCGGACGGGAATCCCCTCGCGATGCATCGCGACCTCGCCGTTTCGACTCTGAGTCTCCCGTGCCGTCGTTCGACGGTCGATTGGAGACGCCTCATGCTTCGCCCCCTCCTCGGAACTCTGTTCTTCGTCGGAGTCCTCTTCTCCGGCGCTCCCGGTCTCGCTCAGCTCACTCCCACTTGGACCGGAGCCGGTGTCGGTGATGGCTGGTCGAATCCCGAGAACTGGGATCTCGCGCTCGTTCCCTGCGATGCGCCGCCCACGCTGTTCGCGGTCACCCTCCCGGACGGCGCGATGGTCGACTACGACCTCGCGTGCGACGGGGTCACCGGATTCACGCTCGGCGACGACGCACGGATCCGCGTGCTGCCCGGAACGAACCTGACGGTCTTCGACGCCGCGCAGATCGCGGGCATCGTCGAGGCGGACGGCGGCTCCTTCGTCGCGACATCGACACCGGGTGGCGCCGGGTTCAGCGGGAATCGCGCGCGGGGCCAGGCGCTCGCCGGCGGCACCCTGGTGATCGGTGCGGTGGCGTACTCCTCCGTCGACCTGTTCGGGAACAGCTGCGGGACCCATCAACTCTCGCTGTTCACCGCGGACGGACCGGGATCGTCGATCGACCTTTCGACCATCCTCACCTTCGACGCGGGCTTCATCGGCAACGCGAACCCGTGCGTCATCGACCGACAACAGGTCTTCGCGAACAACGGCGGAAGCATCGACCTGTCCGGCGTCACGATGCTGACCGCGCCCACTCGCCACGAGGATGCCATCGAGTTCCGCGCGGACGACGGGTCGTCGATCGCGCTCACGGCGCTCGCGTCGATCACCAGCGCGAGTTCGGGACGCACCCGTTTCGAGGTCGTCGGCTCCGGCACGATCGAACTCGCGTCGCTGACCGAGCTCCTCGCGCCCGGCGACCTCGGCGAGCATCGTTTCATCGCCACCGACGGCGCCACGCTCGCTCTCCCGTCGCTCGAGATCGGTGAGGATCTGGTGTTGATCGCGGAGTCGGGCGGAGTGATCG
>JAGQRC010000370.1 GCA_020425835.1 Planctomycetota bacterium
CTACTACCGACTCTGCGTCGTCACTCTGCTGATCCCCCCTCTGCGCGAGCGCATCGCGGATCTCCCGCGCCTCGTCACGCAGGCGATCGAGTCGCTCCGACCGACGACGCGCTCTGGAGTCGCCGGGGTCTCCCCGGAGGCGCTGCAGGCCCTCGCCCAGCGACCGTGGCCCGGCAACGTGCGTCAACTCGTCAATGTGATCGAGCGGGCGATGTTGGTCGCTCGGGGGTCCCGGATCGAGGTGGGGGACCTCGACGTGGAGGAGTCGGTCGCCGCGGACGGGATCGCTGCGTCACCGTCGGGAACCGCGTCTCGTTCGAAGCTCATCGCGGATCTGAGTCGAGTGATCCCGGCCGACTGGGAGCGGACTCCGCTCCGCGCTCTGCGGCTGGCGCTGACCGAGGTCTTGGAACGGGAATACTTGGAGTGTCTGCTCGCCCGGGCGCACGGGCGGATCGGCGAGGCGGCACGAGAGGCGGAACTCGATCCCCGCTCGCTCTTCGAGAAGATGCGTCGACTCGGTCTCCGAAAGGACCGATATCGCGACGGGTGAGAAGGAGAGGCGGGGAGCCGATCAGCGGGCGCTGCGGGCGCGGTCGATGAAGATCTCTGCAGCGAAGGCGGCGAGAACGATGGCGCTGATCGCGCCGCAGAACAGGGTTTCGATGCTCATGGGGCGGATCCTCTTCTCGTTGGCGTTGCAGGGCGGAACTCGTGGAACTCCGCGCACCTCGGCTCATTATCGACCACCCCGTCGAGGAACTCCCCTGTTTTCTTCCCTGAATCTTCACGTTCAATTTACATTCCGATAAAGAGCTGATCCCATTGGCTTTGAGTCGAATTGGCCGCGTCAGTGTCGAGCCGGTAGGACTTGGAACTCGGAGCCGCGGAGCGCCGGCGCCGGGACCGTGACGGTCGATTCGACGTCGTCGCGGACGATCGTGAGCCGGACCTGGTCCAGCCCCGTCATCAACAGGAACAGCTCCTGGGCCTCCTCTGCGCCCTCGAAGCGCGCCCCTTCGACGGCCACGATCAGATCTCCGGGCCGAAGGCTGGTCTCCCGGATCGCATCGTCGTCGGCATTCGCGGCGACGAGGAGCGCATTGAACGGCTCCCCCCGGAACTCGACCACTCCACTCGCCGGGACGTCGACATTCATGATGTGGCCCCGGTCATCCATCAGTCGGTAGGGCCCCTCGACGAGCCGCGCGAAACGATGGAGGTCTCCACTCCGCTCGCCCGCCACGGGGCTCGGGTTCGGGGTCGCAACGGGGAAGGCGAGGAGCTCCTCGCCGGCGCCGCGGACCGTCAAGGCGTGGAGGGGTGGGACGGTCAACGTGATGTGCTGCGGGCCCGGATCGATGCGCAGGCGCTGGGTGTGGACCGGGACCCAATCGATCAGCAGGACCAGGTCGTACTCGCCCGCGGCGAGGGCCATCGACTCGCCGAGTTCGCCGCTGGCGGTGCTCTCGGAGTGGTCGGTCGCGGTCAGGACGACGTCGATCTCCTCGTCGGGTCCGACGTCGAGCGGAGCATCGAAGGTCACGCGCGCGGCGGGCGGGAACCGCACGGTGACATCCAGGGAGTCGATCTGCACGCGCTGGGTCCCGAGCCCGGCGGCCGAGACTCGCGCTTCGATCTCGCCGGCGGCGAGACGATCTCGCGTCTGCGAGTCGATCGGAACCGCCACGACGCCGTCGGCATCGGTGACCGGCCTCGTGTCGATCGGATCCTCGGTCTTCCAAGGCTGCAGGTCGGTCGGCTCCACGCTCCGATAGAGTTCGACGTGAGCGTTCTCGAGGATCGAACCGTCATCGCCCAACGGGCGGATCCGCAGCACGAGATCGGCGCGGGGGGCTGGGAGCGCGAGCTCGATCTCGACCGGTCCGTCCGTGACCTCCACGCTGTCGATCACCGCGGGCTCGCCTCGGGAGTATCCCGCACCGACGACGTAGCGTCCGGGCGTGAGTCGAGCCAGCGTGAATCGGGGGAGGGTGTCCCCCTGACCGGAGTCCTCATCGTGGTGACCTTCGGCGACGAGCTGGGACGGGGTCACCTCGCCGTCGACGGCATCGGCTTCCAGGCAGTGGAAGTGGATCGTGGCGGCGCTCAGCTCGGCCGGGGGCGACGCGAGGATCGTCAGGCTCGGGAGCTCGACGAGGTCGAGTCGGAGCGGTACGTGGTCGTCCGTGCGGACCTCGATGCCGACGCGCTCCGATCGAAGCGTCTCGACGGTCGCGTACAGCTCGTACTCGCCGGGTTGGACCTCGATCGTCGGTGATCCCGGTGCCCATTGACCGAGCCACGAGAACTCGCCGGTCTGGATCACCGCTCGCTTCGGTTGCTCTCCGTTCGGCAGTCGGACATCGATCTCCAACGTCGCCCGGTCTTGCTGAACGATCTCGACCCGATCTCCGGGACCGACCCACGATCGCGCGTTGTCTTCGACGGTGATCCGCAACCGGTAGCCCGGTTTGTCGGCCTCGATCGCGTATCGGTAGGGCCCGAGCCCGTCGAATCGGAAGCTCCCGTCCGGGAGGGTGCTCGTCGCACGTTCCTCGCTGTGTTGGTGTCGATACTCCCGGACTCGCTTCTCGATGTAGCGCTCGAGATCGTCGGCGACGATGTCGATGTCGTCTTCTCCGCGGGGCATGCCGAGGGGGCGGAGTCGTACCCGCACGTCGCCGATGGGCGTTCCTTCCGAGCTCTTGGCGATCCCGGTGACGGCTCCGATGCCGCCGACCGCGGCGGGCGACTCGACGCGAGCGATCCCGGTCTGGAGCCGACGCACCGTCGCCGCCTCGACCCGCCCTCCGGCGGTCTCGACGTCCGGCGCCACGGTACTCCCGAAGGACGGCGCGGCGGGGCGCTCCTCGACAAGGGGGCCCGACGGCACGCTTCGTGGCGCGCCGAAGGAGAAATCTCGCTCTGCGGGCTCGAGCGCATCCCAGCCGAAGTAGCCGAGCGCGCCTCCGAGCACGACCGCGATGACGAAGCGCATCCCGTTCATCGTGGAGCTCCTCACCGGAACGACGGCTCGAACGAGCCGCCGAGCGTACTCAGGTCGTCGACGATGTGGTCGATCTGAACCGTCAGGGGGATGCGCTCTCCGTTGCGGATGACCTCGAGCTCCTTCGTTCCGCGCGTCGAGAACAGGAACTCCGCGAAGCGGACCGTCTCCGGCGTGAGCTCGCGGCCGGCGAGCGAGACGATTCGGTCACCGTCGCGGAATCCCCACCGCGCCAACCATCCCCCAGCATCCTCGATCGAGACCTTGAGGCAGTCGCGAACGCTCGGCATGAAGTCGACGGTCCGGTCGCTCGAGAGATCGACGGTCATCTCACCCTCTCGACCCTCGGCGCGGATCGTGTACGTCTCGGCCGGCAGAAGCGTGAACGTCGCTTCCCCGCCGAGCACCCGAGCTTCGGAACCGAACCCTCCGAACGGGACGAATCGGTGCCCGGAAGGGGGAGAGGCGGTGACCGTGGTGACGCCCTCGGGAACCCGAACCACGAGTCGATGGAGCGGCGGGATCGAGATCTCGATCGTGTTGTCGCCGGAGACGACCTCCACCGGGTATCGAGCCAGGGGACGATCGACGAAGCGGCTCACGAGTTTGGCGGTGATCTGGTGCGCTCCCGGAGCGACCGGGCCGAGACGGACTCGATCGCGGCCGCCGAGCACTCGCGAGGCGTCCGCGAACACCGAGTATCGGGACTCGGTGACGTTTGCCAACTCGACCACGAGACGGTTGCGAACCGACGACGGGAGTTCTCCACGAACGTCGACATCGACGAACGCGGGCTCCGAGAAGTGGACATCGATCTCGGCCGGCGCGCCGGGAGGCACGGGGACCGTGGCCCGACCGTAGCGGGGGGAGACCACCGTGAGGGTCCGCGTGGGACCGGGTTCCGACTCCTCTTGCCCATCCCCTCGGAGATCGAGCCAGGTGCCGCCGTCCGGCCGAGGCTGGGATTGGGGGGTGATCGTGTCATCCCCCGATGGGGAGGAAAGAGTGACCTGGTACGAGAGGCTTCGGAGTACCTGTCCACGCGGTCCGTAGCTGCGGACGATCGCGAACTGCGATGGATCCAGGCGCGGCGCTGCGAAGTGGACCTCCACGAGATCGCCATCACCGATCTCGACGCGCTGGCGATCGAGGATCTCCGGCCACCCCCGAACGAGCGCGACGTCGTAGCTCCCCGCTTCGTTCACGAAGAGCGTCGTCTCTCCGCTCGCGGAGAGCTCGTTCACCACGGAGAACTCCGGATACTCGCCGTCCGCAGCGCCAGCCGGAGCGAGGCCGGCGCTGAACCCGAGCAGCGGCAGATCAACGGCGCCCTCGACGTGCACGGCGACGCGACGACGAGGGTGCAGCGCGAAGGTCACGCGCGCCTCGCCTCCGGGCTCGAGCGCGAGCGGGATCACCTCACTCGACTCGGTCGCCGTCGCGAGGCGGCCCCAAGCGTATTCGCTCGGCACGACCAGGGGATGGGCCATCGAGCAGTTCCATCGGTACCCGATCCGCGCGACGAATTCCCCGGCCTCGTCGGTCTCCCCCAATCGGATCCACGCATCGATCGGAGGTGGCTCCCGCCCGACGATCTCGACATCCAGCCGGGTCGAGCGGTAGGCACGAATCAGGCGATCGTCGCCGGCACGGATCCTCGGCGAGCGATCACCCTGAAAGCACCAGCCCTCTTTCGAGGCCTCGAGTCGATACTCCCCGTCCGTGCGGATTCCGGGGATC
>JAGQRC010000371.1 GCA_020425835.1 Planctomycetota bacterium
ACTCCTTCGAGGAGCTGCAACAAAGCCAGAGTCGTCGAGGCCCGGCGTTTCGCCCACGAACTTCTGTGTCAGCACACCAGTACCCCGTGCAGCAAGTTCGCACGACAAGTCCAAACCGGGCGGGGTACTCGGCGTTGTCGGTTCAACGGCTGGCGCCGGCGACACTTCCGTGGCCCGCATCGTTCAACGCGCCGTTCCGAGTTCGTCCCGCAATCGGGGGGTAGATACTCAACGGACTTGCCGCACAGGCCACTGGAGCGAGCAGTCCGATGAGATTGCGGTCGTGATCCGTCCCGTGTGCACGAAAGAACCCCCGCGACCAGACATGGTCGCGGGGGTTCTGCATTCACCGAGAAACGGTTGAGGTCAGCCGATCAGTACATCCCGGAAGGGGGTGCTCCGGCGCCGGCCTTCTCCTTCTCCTCGGGCTTCTCGCTGATCACCGCCTCGGTGGTCAGGAGCAGTCCGCCGACGGAGGAGGCGTTCTCGAGCGCGGTGCGGGTCACCTTGGTGGGGTCGATGATCCCCGCCTTGAACATGTCGACGTACTCGCCGGTCAACGCGTTGAAGCCCTCGGCAGCCTTGCCGTTCTTGACCTTCTCGCAGACGACGGCACCGTCGATCCCCGCGTTCGCGGCGATCTGACGGATCGGAGCCTCGATCGCCCGACGGACGATCTCCGCGCCGATCGCCTCGTCGCCGGTGAGCTTGATCTTGTCGAGCGCCTTGGCGCCGGCACGGAGGAGAGCCACGCCACCGCCGGGAACGATGCCTTCTTCGACGGCCGCGCGCGTGGCGTGAAGGGCGTCTTCGACGCGAGCCTTCTTCTCCTTCATTTCCACCTCGGTCGCGGCGCCGACGTTGATCTGCGCAACACCGCCCGCGAGCTTCGCAAGACGCTCTTGCAGCTTCTCACGATCGTAGTCGGAGGTGGTCTTCTCCATCTCGGCACGAATCTGAGCGATCCGCGATTGGATGTCGGCCGACTTCCCGGCACCCTCGATGATCGTGGTGCTCTCCTTGTCGATCACCACCTTCTTGGCCCGACCGAGGTCGCTGATCGAGACGTTCTTCAGCTCGATGCCGAGGTCCTCGAAGATCGCCCGACCGCCGGTGAGGGTCGCGAGGTCCTCGAGCATGGCCTTGCGGCGATCGCCGAAACCAGGCGCCTTGACCGCGCAGCAGGAGAACGTGCCGCGCAGTTTGTTGACGACGAGGGTCGCGAGAGCCTCCCCTTCGACGTCCTCGGCCACGATCAGGATCGGCTTGCCCGACTGCGCGATCTTCTCGAGCACCGGAACGAGATCTTTGATCGAGCCGATCTTCTTCTCGTGAACCAAGATGTAGGGATCCTCGAGCACGCAGCTCATCTCGTCGACATTCGTGACGAAGTGCGGGGAGAGGTATCCTTTGTCGACCTGCATGCCTTCGACCCAGTCGACGGTGGTCTCCAGGCTCTTGCCCTCTTCGACGGTGATCACGCCGTCCTTGCCGACCTGCTCCATCGCCTCGGCGATCATCTCGCCGATCTCCGGGTCGTTGTTCGCGGCGATGGTGCCGACCTGAGCGATCTCGGTCTTGCCCTTGACCGACTTGGACATCGCCTTGAGCTCGGCGACGATCGCTCCGCACGCCTGGTGAATGCCACGCTGGACCGACACCGGGTTGGCACCGGCCGTCACGTTGCGCAGGCCCTCGTCGAAGATCGCGCTCGCGAGCACCGTTGCCGTCGTCGTGCCGTCGCCCGCGAGGTCGGAGGTCTTCGAGGAGACCTCTTTGACCATCTGCGCGCCCATGTTCTCCATGTGATCCTCGAGCTCGATCTCCTTGGCGACCGTCACGCCGTCCTTGGTGACGGTCGGAGCGCCGAAGGACTTCTCGATGATCACGTTACGCCCACGGGGACCAAGAGTGACCTGGACCGCCTGGGCAAGTTTCTTGACGCCACGACGAACCGCTTCGCGCGCGTCGTGGTCGAAGACGATGTTCTTCGCTGCCATGGTTGGACCTTTCCGGATCTCGGCGGGCGTTAGTCGACGATGGCGAGAACGTCGTCCTCGCTCATGATGAGGAACTCTTCGCCGCCGACCTTCACTTCGGTGCCTGCGTACGACGAGAACAGGATCCGGTCGTTCTTCTTGACCTGGAACTTGGCGCGTTGGCCATCCTTGAGGAGCTTGCCCTCGCCGAGCGAGATGACTTTGCCCTCGCGGGGCTTCTCCTTGGCGGTATCCGGGAGGACGATGCCACCGGAGGTCTTCTCTTCGGCCTCGAGACGCTTCACGACGATCTTGTCGTTGAGCGGACGAAGGTTGGTCTTCGCCATGGTCAAATGCCTTTCAATCTGCACGAATCCCGATCCTGCCGGATCGAGCGACTTGTTTTCCTGCGAGCGCACTCGCTCGTGTTTCAACCGGTACGGTCGCGACCGAACAGCCCTTTGGCCGCCAGCCGAGTCCGGACCAACTTCCGAACCATTTCGCGGAAATCGACGGGCTCGACCGGCTTGGGGAGCACGGCGAAGCCTCCGAGGGAAAGAAAGCGACGGACCAGCTGGTCGTCGAAGTTCGCGGTCACGAGGATCGAAGGCAACTCCAACGACAACTCGCTCCGAAGCACGCGCACGACGTCGAGTCCGGTCAGGTCTGGCATGTTGTAATCGACGACGAGGAAGTGGATCCGCTGGATCAGTGATCCCCTCGCACCGGCCTGTTCCCTGGATCGGACTTGCGTTCGGAATAGGTCGATGACGGCCCGGCCCCCTTCGACGCTGAGCGCCTCGAACCCATCGGTCGACAGCAACGAGACGATGCTGTCCCGGCACCCGGCGTCGTCGTCGGCGACGAGCACCCGGAACCTCGAGACCTGGTTGGTCGATGCACTCGCGTTCGTCGGCACGACTCGCTCCCGACCCCACTACTCCACATGGCCCCAGTATGGCCCCAGTTCGTGTCGGCCCTCCCGGCCCGCCAATGGCAGACGAATCCTCCTCGGGGAGGCTCAGGGGTGCGGCGTGCGCCCCGAACGAGAACCACGAAGGGATGTGACAGTGAGCGCGCCCGGATGGCAAAGTGTGTACCCCCTGACGGTTACGAACATAACTCATAATAATAGATACGCTTACGTATCGATGGCTGCTCGGACTCCGAGACCCAGCTGCCAAGTCGACAGCGCCCCGAGCCGAAGTGGGATCCCAGCGCTGTCAAACTGACAGCGATTGCCCTGTCGTCAGCCATGTGGTCCCATGCCGCGTCGGTCCATTCGGGCCCATTCACGTCCCACCGACAGGACCCCATGCCCAGCCTCGACTCCTCTCGCCTCCGAGAGCGCCTGGAGGAGCTCCTCGCTCCGGAGCAGGCTCCCGCGCTCTCCGAGTACGTCCGCGCGACCCGGGCCGAGGACATCGCGGAGGCGCTTCGTAACTTCAGCGATGACGAGAAGGTGAGGATCTTCGACGCGCTCGACGACGGCCAGCGCGCGGTCGTGATCTACGAGACGGATGAAGCGTCCCAAGAGGCGCTGACTCGGCTCCTTCCCGACCGCCGGCTCGCCGAGGTGCTCGTCGGCCTGCGGGCCGATCAGGTCGCCGACCTGGTCGAGGATCACGGGGAGTCGGAGCGCGAGGCTCTGCTCTCCCGCCTGCCACTCGAGTCCGCGGGCGAAGTTCGCGAGCTGCTTCGATACGCCCCGGAAACCGCGGGCGGAATCATGTCCCCGGAGTTCATCTCCGTCAGCTCTTCGGCGACGGCCCGCGAGGTGTTGGTGGTGCTCCAGGAGATCGTCGATACCGAGGTCGTTTCCTACATCTACGTGGTCGATGCCGACGAGCGGCTACAAGGTGTGGTGTCCATCCGCGAGATCCTCCGAGCGGCCCCGAGTGACGCGGTCGCGGACTTCATGCAAAGAGAGGTGATCACGGCTCACGTCGATGACGATCAGGAAGCGGTCGCGAACCTCGCGCGGAAGTACAACCTGAACTCGATTCCGATCGTCGATGACCAGCGCCGGATCCTCGGCATCGCGACGATCGACGATCTGATCGACATCCTCAGCGAAGAGGTCGACGAGGACTTCTCGCGCATCGCGGGAACCGAGACGGGCTACACCAGCCCTCAGCCCGTCCTGCGCCGTGCGCTGGCCCGAATTCCTTGGCTGCTCCTGCCCGGGATGAGCGGGCTCGTCGTGGCGACGTTCTTCGAGGAAGGCGAGCGACAGCACGTCGTGCTCTGGTCGTTCCTTCCGCTGGTCATGGGGATCTCCGGCGCCTCCGGGACCCAGGCCTCGACGATCCTGGTCCGAGGGATGGCCACAGGAGAGATCGACGCCGCCCGACGGCTCAAGGTACTGATCCAGGAGGCGCTGGTCGGACTATCGGTCGCGTTCACGGTGGGTACCGTCGCCGGCACGGCGATCGGCGCGGCCGCGCTTGTCGGTTGGTTCGAGCTGGACCGACTCGTCCCATTGGCAGTGTCACTGGGGGTGGTGACCGGAGTGGGAATCGCGACCATGGCGGGAGTCTCGCTCCCGTTCTTCTTCCGATTCGCGAAGATCGACCCCGCGCTCGCGGCGGGACCATTCATCACCAGCTTGATCGATGTCCTCGCCGCGCTCGCGTTCCTGACCATCGGCAAGGTCGTGCTCGGTTGATCCGGACCGTCCACGAAGCACGACGTCGAAGGTCACGGGAACGGGGGCGACGTGAACCTCGCCCCCGTTCGGCGGACCCGGATCGAATCCGTGGGCCGCGT
>JAGQRC010000372.1 GCA_020425835.1 Planctomycetota bacterium
CTCGGTGCGGAAGAGCTCGCGGCGCTGAGAGGAAGGACGTCGCTCACCGTGAGACCTCCGGGCGCGGATGAGCCGATCCCGTGTCGAGTCCACACGATCTCGAGTGAGCACGATCCCTCGACGCTGAAGCGGCGGGTGGAGCTCGAGATCGAGGCGGACGTTCTCCGACGCGTCATCGGTGAGTGCAGCGGGGGCTTGGAGGTCGAGCTCGAGCTGAACGTTCCCGATCGATCCGGCGGCGTCCTGGTCCCGGTCTCGTTCATCTCTCGACGATACGAGCAGTCCTTCGTGCGTTGCTCGGACGGCCGAGACCTGCCGGTCACCGTGTTGAGGGATCTCGGCGATCGGGCCCTGCTGCTGCTCCCGGTCGGCACCGCGGCCGACACGACCCTCGTCCTTCCCTGAAGCGAGGAACTCTCGTGAAATCGATCCTCGCGGCCGCGCTCCGCCAGAGTATCCCGCTGAACGTTCTCTTCGTCGGGGTCGTTCTCTACGGCGTTCTCGTTGCCGTTCCACAGATTCCCGTCGATCGGTATCCGAACTTCTCCTTCGCCCAGGCCCAGGTCCGGACGCTCTACCCGGGGGCCGCTCCGCGTGACGTCGAGCGACGCGTGACGCGACTGATCGAGGACTCGATCCGCGACATGGATGACGTCGAGTGGGTCAGCTCGGTCTCCGTCCACGGCCAGTCGGAAGTCCTCGTCAAGTTCGTCGACGACACCGACTACGAGGCGCTCTTCGACGAGCTGCGCTTCCGCGTTCTCGGCGTCCAGAACCGACTCCCGGTCGTCAACGGCGATCCGCTGCAGCCGATCTGCGAGGAGATCGACACCGACTTCTGGGTGCCCGTCGTGCAGATCAGCATCACCTCCCGACCCGATGCAGCGCCCCTGGACAAGAGAGCGCTGACGCTGCTCGCCAAGGAGCTGAGGGACCGCCTGGAACTCGTCGATGGAGTGAAGCGCGTCGGGCTCATGGGTGAAGAGGCGCAGCAGTACGTGATCGCGCTCGACCCGCGGCTTCTCTCCCGTCATCGATTGACGCCGGCGGAGGTCGTTGTCGCGCTCCGAGCCACCGGGCGTTCCTTGCCGGGCGGGACGCTCGCCCTGGAGACCGGGGAGCGCACGGTGCGGATCGACTCGCGTTTCCGGACTCGGGACGACCTGTTGGGCGTCGTCGTGCGTCGCGAAGGCGATGGAGGGTTCGTCCGCGTCGGCGATCTGGTCGACCCCGTCTCCACCGCGATCGGGCGCGTCGAGAGCTCGATCATCAGCTCGATCAACGGCCGCGAGACGGTCGGCTGCAAAGTGCTGAAAATGGACGGGGCGAGCGCCCTCGACATCCGCGACGGGGTGTTGGCGGTCGTCGATCAGTTCCGTCGGGAGCAGGAGGCGGCCGCGGTCGATGTGTTCCTGACGCACGACTCGACGGTCAAGATCAACGACAGCATGGCGATCCTCTACGACAGCTTCATGCTGGCGGTCGCGCTCGTCATTGCGACGCTCTTCTTCTTCCTGACCCGAACCCGACGTCTCCTCCAGATCTTGGTGTTGTTGGCGACCTGCGTGGCCAGCGTGACCATCGCCGCGACCGACCGTACGGGACTCGAGGCTCTGACGCTCGGGGTCCTCGCCTTGCTCGTCTTCGTCACCTGTCGGAGCGCCGTCCTCACGGTCAGCGGAATCGTCTTCAGTTTCCTCGGCACGCTCGTCGTCTTCTACGTGTCGGGGCAGAGTCTCAACGAGATCAGTCTTCTCGGTTTCGTGCTCACGGTGGGGATCATCGTCGATGACGCGATCATCGTTCTCGAGAACATCGAGCGCCATCGAGAGCAGGGGACGCCGATCGCCCGAGCGGCGATCGATGGCACGGCGGAGGTGGCCGGCCCGGTGATCAGCGCGACGCTCACCACCTGCGCCGCGTTCCTTCCCATGCTCCTGATGACCGGCTCGACCGGGGACTTCTTCGCGCTCCTCCCGATCGCCGTCTCGACCGCGCTCGCGATCAGCCTCGTCGAGGCACTGGTCATCCTCCCCGTGCATGCGGTCGATCTGGAGCGGTGGCTCGGTCCGGAGCGGATGAGCGCGCGCGAGGCCGATGGCATCGAGTCGCTCCTGGCGCGTCACGGGATCGTCGGATGGCTCGCGCGGATCTACGACCGGCACCTGCACTGGAATCTCCGCCACCCGGTCCTGACGATCCTGATCGTCTTCCTCCTGTTCGGCGTGGCGATCGGGGTCGTCGTGCAGAGCGCGATCGCGCCGGGTCTGGGGCAACGTCCCATCCTGACCCTGAGGTTCTTTCCCGAGGACACATCCAATCTCAACCTCCGGATCCGCCTGCGCAGCGGGAGCTCCCTCGCCGAGACCGATCGAGTGGTTCGCGAGATCTCTCGGATCTTGATCGACCTCGGTCCGGGGACCGTTCGCAACGTCTCGGGATTCGCGGGGATGACCATCGACCGCACCTATCGACCGTCGTGGAACCACCAACACGGATTCCTGATGGTCGAGCTCCCTTCGCGAGGGGAGCGGGACTTCGACGACCCTTCGCGGCTGATCTCGACGCTGCGCACCGAACTCGGTCGGCGCTTCGAGCCCCACGGCATTCACGTCGAGGTCACCGCCCAACAGGATGGGCCGCCGACCGGCGCACCGGTGAGCGTGCGTGCTCTGGGCACGGTCGACCGTTCGGTCGAGCGCCTCTCGCAGGACCTGTACGAGTGGATGATCGCCGAGTCCTCGCCGGGTGGACGCCTCGAGGGGGTGATCGATCTCGTCCACGATCGCGATCGAGTGGACGAAGTCTTCGTCTTCGAGCCCGACCGTGAGGCGCTGGCGAAGCTCGGTCTCACGGATCTCCAGGTACAGGAGTTCGTGGCGGGTGCGTTCGAGGGCACGTACGTCGGGGACTATCTGCGGCCCGACGACGAGATCCCGGTTCGCGTGCGGTTGTCGCGTTCCGAGATCCACGACCCGGTGGAGCTCCTCGACGTACCGATCGCGCACGAGCCGGAGGGACGGGTGATCCGATTCGCCGACATCGGCACATTGGCCTCCGCGCAGGAGACCGCGGCGCTGCGTCGCCGCGAGTTCCAACGGGCGATCTCCGTGACGGGCAACTTCTCGGAGGATGCCCGTCTCGACTCGGCGAGCGTGACGCGGTTGGTCTCCGACTGGTACGCGGAGCGCGCGGGGGAGTACCCCGGTGCGTCACTGGCGTTCCTGGGTGAAGCGGAGCACACCGCGAAGAGCTTCCGAAGTCTCTTCACCGCGTTCGGTCTCGCCGTCTTCCTGATCTACTTCGTGCTGTCGGCGCAGTTCCGCAGTCTCGGCCAACCGCTGATCATCCTCTCGAACGTGGTCTTCAGCTTCACGGGGGTGGTGTTGGTGATGGCGCTGCTCGCCCTCGGTTCGCGGCTGTTGCCGGGAGACTGGATCCGACCGGAGCGCTCCATGCTCACGATCTCGAGTTTCATCGCGATCGTCGGCCTGACCGGGATCGTCGTCAACGACGCGATCGTGTTGATCGACTTCATCAATCAACGCCGACGCGAGGGGGCGCCCCTCCAGGAGGCGCTGCGGGTGGCAGGCCTCCAGCGGATGCGACCGATCCTCATGACGACCATCTCCACGATCGCCGGGTTGCTGCCGATGGCGATCGGTATTCCGTACTTCAGCATCTCGTGGAGCCCGTTCGCGACCTGCTTCGTCGCCGGCTTGACGGTCAGTACTGCGATGACACTGTTGGTGATCCCCGTGCTCTACCAGATCTTCGTCGGCCGCGGGGTGGACTCCGCCCATGGGGGGGCGCCCGTCACCGAGGAGGCGGCGGCGGGATCTTGATCGGGCGACCGAAGCGCTCGATCAGCGTTCGAGCGCGATCGGTGTTCCGGGTCAGCACGATCACTCCCGCGCCACTCGCGCGGGAGGTGTGGACGCAGACCCAGCCGTCGTCGATCAGCAGCCGTAGGAGGCGCCAGTTGGTCTCGTTCAGCTCGAGCAGCACCGACTGGACGCCGTAGTGATCGAGGAGTTCGCGGTAGTTCTGTCGTCCTTCCAGGATCGCCAGGTAGTCCCGCATGAACTCGGATCCGTAGAGGTCGTTTCGCCCGTCCACGAATGCGACCGCCTCACCCTCGGCAAACCGGTACAGCAGGAAGGACCCCCACCGGTACTGGTTGAGCAGCGGACGCGGGACATCCTCGTCCTCGATGAACTGGCTCGCCTCGATCGGTGGTTCCAGACCAGGATCGAGGGCGAACACGGATCGGTGCGGAAGCCGCCCGAGGCCAGCATGCACGGCGATCACGGAGACGATGGCGAGGGGGGTGGCGAACCGCGGCTGGGTGAAGCGCGGGATGAGCTGTCGGACGCGCGGGACCGGGTCCCAGTTCCGGAAGGCGTCGAGAGCGGCGGGGAACGTCGTCGCGAGCACCACGAGGCTCGCGAGCCCGACATGACGCCGAGCACTCAGGCCGAAGGCCGCGAACGCGAGCGGCAGGATCAGATCTCGGAGCTCCCTCGGACGAGCGCTCAGCGCTGTGCCGATGAACCCCACCGCCAACACGAGCGCGAAACCCACCTCGTCCACGAGAACGGTGGGTTCCCACTCGAGATTGAAGTCGGTCAGCGCGGAGTCGGCGGCGTACCGGAACGGGTAGACCACCTGCTCCCAGCCGTACGCGTTCAGGAAGCTGGCGCCGACGACGAGTGCCAGCGTTTGCGCGGTCAGCACCGCGCGTC
>JAGQRC010000373.1 GCA_020425835.1 Planctomycetota bacterium
TCAGGCTCTTCCGTGAGCTGCTCAAGCACGATGGGATCGGCAAGCGCATCGTGCCCATCCTGTCGGACGAAGCGCGCACCTTCGGGATGGAGCCGCTGTTCAAGCAGATCGGCATCTACGCCCCCGAGGGTCAGAAGTACGAGCCGGTCGACCACGACATGATGTTCAGCTACCGGGAGAGCCGCGATGGTCAGATCCTCGAAGAGGGCATCACCGAGTGCGGCTCGTTGGCGAGCTTCATCGCTTCTGGAACCAGCTACGCCACCCACGGGACGTTGACCATCCCGTTCTTCATCTTCTACTCGATGTTCGGGTTCCAACGCGTCGGCGACCAGATCTGGAGCCTCGGCGACAACCGCGGCCGCGGCTTCCTGCTCGGAGCGACCGCCGGTCGCACGACCCTCAACGGCGAAGGGCTGCAGCACCAGGATGGACACAGCCTGCTCGTCGCGTCGACGGTCCCCTGCTGTGTCTCGTACGACCCCGCCTACCACTACGAGGTGGCGACGATCGTCCACGACGGGCTCCGGCGGATGATCGACACGAACGAAGACGTCTTCTACTACCTGACCCTGTACAACGAGAACTACGACCATCCGGCGATGCCCGCTGGGGTGCGCGAAGGCATCCTCGCCGGGCTCTACCGCGTTCGGGAGAGCGCGCACCCGGATCGTCCTCGGGTGCGCCTCCTCGGCAGTGGACCGATTCTCAATCACGCGCTTCGAGCTGCGGATCTTCTCGAGGAGTCCTACGGGATCGGCGCCGACGTGTACAGCGCGACGAGCTACCAGGAGCTGAGGCGCGACGCGATCACCTGCGACCGCGAAGGTCTTCGCTTCCCGGAGCGCGACGCACCGGTGCCCTACGTGACGCGGATCCTGTCCGAGGACGGGGGCGACGCGCCGGTCGTCGCCGTCAGCGACTTCATGCGCGCGGTTCCCGACCAGGTGGCGCGCTGGGTTCCCGGCGGACTGGTGTCCCTCGGCACCGACGGCTTCGGCATGAGCGACACGCGGACTGCGCTGCGCCGGTTCTTCGAGATCGACCGGGATGCGATCGCGCTCACCGCGCTCTCGACCCTCGCGCGGCGCGGACAGATCGACCTCGATGTGTTCGTGAAGGCACGGAGCGAACTCGAGTTCGACCCCGACGCCATCGTCCCGTGGGAGCGCTGAGGAGGATCGCCGCGAAACGTCGCGGATCACGACACACGGTTCCGAGGATCCGCCTCGGAGGTTAGGATCCCCAGGCGGCGTGGTTCGGTCGTTTCGTGGCTCTCGGTCGTTGTGCTCGACGGGCAACGCCGTGTGTGCGCCAGCACGACGTCGACGCGTCCGCGCCGGGACATCGGACGCGCACCGGGAGCCGGAGATGACACCCTACGAGATCCTGCTGAAGCAACGCCGGCTCGCCGAACGTCGCGCCCGTGGCCGACGACGGCTGCCGTGGCCGGTCTCGATCACGCTCCTGGCGGCGGTCCTCCTTCTCGGTGGGCTCCTCACTTGGCGGAGCCACTCGACTTCGGCTCCACCATTCGTTCCACAGCACCCCCGCTCCGCCTGGGCCGCGCCGAACGCCGACATCGGGGCGATGGCGCCGATGACGCAGATCACGCGAATCACCATTCACCACGAGGGCAGCGAGCCGGTCGACTTCGTCGACGCGGCGCGGACCGCGAAGCGCATCGAGACCATTCGCCGGTATCACCGCACCCAACGCGGCTGGGCGGACATCGGCTATCACTACATCATCGACCGAGGCGGTGCCGTGTGGGAGGCGCGAGACCTCGACAAGCGCGGTGCGCACGCCGGATCTCCGGAGACCAATGCCGGCAATCTCGGGGTCATGATCCTCGGCAACTACGACCGACAAGAGCTCACCGAGCAGCAGGTCGAACGGCTCGAGGAGCTCCTCGACGGTTGGCTCACCGCTTATCATCTCGGGATCGACGCCGTTCACTTGCACTCCGATTTCAAGCAGACCGACTGCCCGGGTGAGGCGATTCGTCGCTGGTTCGCGCGGTGGCGGGAACGGAAGCTCGGCACTTGAGCTCTCGGCGTCGACACTGGAGTCCTCTGCTCTTGGCGGTCCTGGCGTCGTGGGGCGCCGTCCTGACGTGTGGCGAGAGGGTTCTTGGTGCCGACGTTGCGCCCACCGGTCCTCGTTTCGAGATCGAGCAGACGATCTGGGGCTTCGGAACCTCACTGGTTGCGGGACTCCAACCGGTCTCCGTCCTCGTCCGCAACGTCGGCGACACGCCCTACCGCGGTCCCGTCTCCTTCGGCCCCTACGACCTGATCAGCCTCAGCCACCTCGATGAGTGGACACCGCCGATCGCGCTCGATCCCGGCGGCTCCCGCTGGCTCCAATTCGGCGTCGATCCGACCGCGGCTGAGAGCTACCAGTTGAGTTTCGGTCCGATCCAGACGATCGACCTCCACTCGGACGACCGCGAAGACGCGGTGTCGAAGGTGCGATTGGCGGCGGAGGACGAGGGAGCGGCCGCGCGCTCCCGACTCGGAGCGTTCCCGGAGCGGCTCTTCCCACGCGACGCCGCGAGCCTTTCTCCGCTGCGAGAGGTGGTGATCGATCACGCCCCGGAACTCTCGAGCGACCAGCAGCGAGCGCTCAAGGACTGGATCTGGCTCGGCGGCTCACTGCAACTGCGGCCGGACGGTTCCGGTGCGTATCCCCCTCTCCCCGGAATCCTCGCGGACCTGTCCCCCGGCCGCGGCGGTGCGAGCGCCATGCGAATCCACGCGGGCCGCGGCTCGGTCGTGCTCGGGGACTTCGCCGTCCCGGCGGCTCGCGGAACACCACTGCCCGCACCCGAAGTGCTTCGCGACTTGGCCGCCTTCACCTCGGTTCGACACCCGTGGGGTTGGATCGCTCTTCTCAGCTTCATCTACATCGTCACGATCGGACCCGTGAACTGGCTCCTCGCGCGACGACTCCGCCGCTACGGCATCGCGCTCGCGATCACGGTCGCGGCGATTGCCCTGTTCTCAGCGCTCTTCGTCTGGATCGGCGGGCGGGGTCGGGCGCGCCTCGAAGGAACCTACACTCTGACCCACGCCCGACCGGTCGAAGACGGCTACGTGCTGACTCACTTCGTGCATCTCTTCGTCCGGAGTGGTGGGCGGTACGAGCTCGATTTCCCGTCGTCGCCCTCGGTGCAGATCGTTCCCTTCCGTCAGGGTCAGGCACGGATGAGCGGCGCCTACACCAACGGGGCAGGCGGACGGATCCGCCTCGAGTTGCCCCTCAACAGCTCTCGACAGGTCATCGCCCACAGTCGCCAGTCGCTCCCGTCGATCCTCGCGAACCCGGGGAGCTCGTCGGACGATGACGGTCGTCCCCCGCTCGCGCCTCGCGCCCGGGCCGACGTGCTCCTCGCCGTCGCCGCCTCGGGAGCGAGTCGGAACTGGACGTCGATCACGTTCGGGCCGGACGGTGAGTGGATCGAAGGCGTAACCCAACGCTGGAACACGGTCGATCGCCCCGAGGTCGACGATCCGAGGCTCGCGAGCTGGATCCACCGCTCGATCATCGAGCGAGCCGTGAGGTCACAGTCCCCCGGTGTGGGTGAGACGCGCCTCCTCGTCCTCGCGCGCGCCCCCCAGAGCATCGCCGTGTCCTCCGAGGTCGAGTCTCGCGAGCACCTGATCCTCTACGACTACGCATTCCCCTACTACCCGACGCCCACGGGAGACTGAGCGATGTCCGACCGCGTGAACGACCCCGCCCTCGAAGTCCGAGGACTCTCTCACCGCTTCAAGAACCACCAGGCGCTCGATGGCGTCGAGTTCACGGTGGCTCGCGAGTCGATTCACGGGTTCGTCGGTCCGAACGGCGCGGGAAAGACGACGACGCTCAAGATCGTCGGAACCCTCCTGCCGCCCCAGACGGGCGACGTCCGCGTGATCGGGCACGATGTCGTCCGGGAGACGAATCGCGTCCGCGCTCGCATCGGTTTCATGCCCGATCACTTCAGCATGTACCGGCAGATGACCGTGCACGAGTACCTCGACTTCTTCGCCGCGGCCTATGGCATCCGGAGCTCGGCGCGCGGCAAGGTCATCGACGACGTGCTGTTGCTGACCGACATGGATGGCCGACGTGACGACCTGATCCGCGGGCTGAGCCGCGGCATGCAACAGCGGGTGAGCTTGGCCCGGGTGCTGGTCAACGATCCCGAGCTCCTGCTCCTCGACGAGCCCGCGTCCGGACTCGATCCCCGCGCGCGGATCGAGCTGATGGAGATCCTGAGGGAGCTGCGGCGCATGGGGAAGACGGTGTTCATCAGTTCGCACATCCTGAGCGAGCTCGCCGATCTCTGCGACAGCGTGACGATCATCGACCGCGGTACCGTCCGCTACTCCGGTGCGATGGAGGATCTGCTGGTTCAGCGCGGGGACACCCACAGCTACGTGATCGGGTTCGCCGACGCCTGCCCGGCCGCGGAGTCGGCGCTCCGAGGCGCCCCCGGCGTTCGAGCGCTCGAGGCAACGGAGGAGGAGCCGCACGGTCTCCGGATCGACATCGACGCCAACGAGTTGGACACCGGGTCGCTCCTCGGAACTGCGATCGCCGCCGGCGCGACGATCGTGTCGTTCCGCGAGAGCCGCCGACACCTGAACCAAGCGTTCCTCGACCTGACCGAGCCGGGGGTCCGCTGACCATGGCTCCTGCCGTCTTCGCACTCCTCCACCGCGCGCTTCGCGTCGACGCCCGTCGGGTCCAGA
>JAGQRC010000374.1 GCA_020425835.1 Planctomycetota bacterium
CCCGCCGCTCGGTCAGCGCGGACTCCAGTCGCTTCTGGGGATCGTCCTCGGCGGACCAGGAGAGATGGGAGAGCGAGCTCAGCAGTCTGCGAGTCGAGTTCCACGTTTCCACATCCACGTCGCTCCGGGTGAGCAGCTGCGTGTGCGCCACCTCGAGCGCACGACGCGCTTCCGTTCGCTCGCTCGTCCCCGTCCCGGACCCCGGACGGTCCGATCGCCACACCCAGGTCGCGACGCCGCCGATGGTGCCGAGGATCAGCAGCGCGGCGATCGCCCGCTGCAGGCGGCGATTCGGCCCGAGCGGGATCGGCGACGGGGTCGACGGGGCGCGACGCTCGGCAGACCGTTCGGCGAGGACCGGAGGATCCGGTGCATCGTTGCTCCGCCACTCGAGGATCTTCACCTGTGTGCGACCGAGGCCCAGGGTGTCCCCCGGCTCGAGCGTCGTCTCGGTTTCCGAGCGACCGTTCAGTCGGAATCCGTTCGACGAACCGGTGTCGACCCCGAGGAGTCGCGTGCCGTCCGACTCGAGCCGCAGATGACTCCGGGAGACCTTGGGATCATCGAGGATCAGGTCCGCCGGAGCCTGACGGCCCACGACACAGGGCAACACTTCCAGCTCCACCGATCGGGGCGTCTTCCCCGGTTCGGAGATCTCCAGGCGCAGTTTCATCGGTCACTCCCCCCGTAACGGCAGACGTCCGCGACTGTCGCCGAACTGTTTGGCCGGAGATCGGTTCAGGTGTGGTCCGCCGGTCAGAGGATCGGCGCGAGCAGCGCCGCCAACCACTCCCGGAGGCGATCGAGCCGCGGTCGCTTGCGCCATTCATCGTCGACGACCCGGTCGCTCTGGTCCAGATCGAGGCGGAACTGCTCCTCGAGGGCGCGGCCGGTATGGGCGCACTCCACGACGAAGTTCGCCTCCAGGTTCCAGTTGAACGAAAGACTGTCGAGGTTCGCCGATCCGATCGTGCACCAGCGCTCGTCGACCACCGCGGTCTTGGCGTGAAGCACGGTGGGAGCCCACAGATAGATGTCCACTCCCCAGCGGAGGAAGCGGTCGAAGAAGTGGCGGCTCGCCCAGTGGACGAGACCGACATCCGAACGCCCCGGCAGGAGGAGGCGTACATCGAGGCCGCGCCGTGCCGCCGCTCGGAGTGCGCGACGCATCTTGGGGTCGGGGACGAGATAGGCCGAGGTGATCGTGACACTTCGTCGCGCGCGACCGAGCGCGAGCAGATACAGCTTCCGCAGCGGCCGATCCAAGGCGCCACCCCGGCGGCCGATCACGTAGATCTGTCGATGACGATGGGGATCGTCGTCGGCGACGTCGGGTTCGCGAGGGATCAGTCGCTCGAGGCGCAGGTGCTCTCCGCTCTGGCGGTACCAGCTGTCGACGAACAACGCTTCGAGATCTCCGGCCGCGGGGCCGTCGACGCGTGCGTGGGTGTCTCGCCAGCCCGCGCCCTCCGGCGGGTCGAGCCAATCGTTGCCGATGTTGAATCCGCCCGTGTATCCGATGCGTCCATCGACGATCAGCGTCTTGCGGTGATTGCGCTCGAGGAGCGCGAATCGCTTTCGCCACGGTGCGATCGGATGGTACTCGAGCAGCAGGACCCCGGACTCGGCGAGGATCCCGAAGAACGACGATGGTGTGCCGAAGCACCCCACCGCATCGAAGATGACGCGCACCTCGACTCCGCGGCGTGCTGCCGCGCAGAGCGCCTTCGCGATCCGTCGGCCGGTGGAGTCCGACCGGAAGGTGTAGATCTCCATGGCGATCCGGGTCGTCGCGCCCTGGATGTCCTCGACCATGCGATCGAAGAGGGGCTCGCCGGTGAAGAACAGGTCGAGGTCGTTGCCGCGTGTCGGGAGGCTCTCGGCGAGCTTGACGAGCGCCCGCAGTGGCTTCGGTCGCGGGAGTAGGCCCTTGCGGCGAAGACTCGCCTGAACGCGCTCGGTCGGCGTCGGATCGTCGTCCGGCTCGTTTCGCGCCTCGACCTCCGGGGGAGGGGCCGCGGGGGATCCGGAAGTCATCCGAGCCCGAACTCCTGCTCCGCCCGCACTCTCGCACTCGCGGCGGCGCGCCGTCGATTGCCGTGGTTCGCGATCAACTCGCGTCGGATCTCGCGCGCGGCGCGCAGCGCGCCGTGCCCCGTGGGGTCTTGGCCGCGGAGCTCGAGGAGCGCGCGTCGATCGAAGACGTCGAACATGTTCTCGAGGCACCGCTCGAGGCAGCGATCGTGGAACTCCTCCTGAATCGTGCCCATCGGAGTCCGACGGCGCATCCGGTCCATGATCTCGCGCCAGGACTTCTTGGAGCGCGCGAGCAACACGTGGTTGAAGATGAACTTGTTGGAGGTCATCGACAGTGCCTTGCGCGGAACCGCGCGATGGATCAACGAGTCGTTCGAGTCGAGATCCGGATCGACGCGCAGCGCGTCGACGATCGCCCACGTCCGCTCGGAGGTTCGACTGTCGGCTCGCGCCTCCCAGTAGGTGTGCCCGAGGAGCGCGGGAGGGAGATCGTAGAGGAGGTGGAAGGGAACGAAGTGATTGTGGGCGACCACATCCGCTGCGAGGTGACAGAGGTACCCCCAGACGAAGGCCTCTTCGGTCTCGCTCCGGACGTGCTCCGCCAGTCGCTCCTGAATGCTCCAGTTGTGACAGTGGTTCGCGAGGCCACCGTACTGCTTCAGATTGATGATGTCGGCGGCGATGCACCCGTACTGGAAGCAGTCGGCGTGTCGGCTCAGCAAATCGACTTGCTCCGGAGCGAGACGATCCGGCATCGTGTCGAGGAGCGACTGTGCGAGCTGAATATGCGTTCCCGGCCCCCAGGCGCGACGGGTCGAGGCGAGCGCGATCGCCGCGATCACGAAGATGATGAGCGGGATCGTGGAGGCGATCATGACAGCGGGGACGCGATCCTGGTGAGGGTGGGGAGCGGAGTGAGGGTGGGGAGCTGTGTACCTTCCCGGAGCCGTGTACTCTCCCGGAGCCGTGCACTCGTGGAGGTCGGGGCACTGGAAGGGGTCATGACACAGCGAGGCCGATTCCGTGATTCGAACACCGTCGTGGTTCGATCGAACGCGAGCGCGACTCGTCCGAGGCGTGACAGAATAGTAGGTGTCGTGTGAGCGGGAAGAAACCCCTCTTCGCCGGGCTCGATCTCGGCGGGAACCACGTCAAGGTCGGGATCGGTGCGGGGGAGACGTCCGAGCTCGTGTGGGATGCGGTGCTGCCGAGCGGTGTCGCCGACGGTCGTGAGGGCATTCTTCGAGCGCTGGTCGTTGCCGCCGAGTCCGCGGCGTGCGCCGTCGAGTCCCGCGGTGCCGTGTTGGCGGGGATCGCGCTCGGATCCCCGGGCGTCGTGGACCGTCGCACCGGCCGAATCCGCTACGAAGTCGCGAACCTGCCCGACTTCAAGGGGGTCGATCTCGGAGGGACGCTGCGCGGCGCGGTCGGCGTTCCCGCCGTCGTCGACAACGATGCCAATGTCGCCGCGCTCGCCGAGGCGCTCTTCGGCGCGGGACGAGGCCACGACACCGTGGTGATGGCGACCGTGGGGACGGGGATCGGCGGCGGCGCGGTGATCGATGGTCGGCTCGTGCGCGGCGACAACGGAGCCGGCATGGAGCTCGGTCACATTCCGTTCGACGAGCGCGGTCCGCTCTGCGGTTGCGGGAGGCGCGGCTGTCTCGAGGCCCACGTCGGTGGGCGGGCCCTCCGTCGGGAGTGGATCGAGCGTCTCGGCTCCGACGCGCGTGAAGGGGATGCCCTGACGCTCCGCGATCTGATCGACGCGGCGTCGTCCGGGGATGCGACCGCCCTCGCCGTGCTCGACGACGGGGCCGATCGGTTGGGCGTCGGACTGACCGCCGCCCTTCATCTACTCAATCCCTCGGCGCTGATCATCGGCGGAGGCGTGGTCGATGGTTTCCCGCGCTTCTTCGATCGCACCGAGGCGTCCCTGCGTGCGCGTGCGCTCGACAAGGCGCTCGACGGCCTCGTCGTTCGGCGCGCCGAGTTCGGGAATCGCGCGGGCGTGATCGGCGCCATAGCGCTCGCGGCACGGGAGAGCGCCCCGAACGGAGCTTCGCGATGATCCCCGAGGACTCGCGACCGCTCGGTCCGATCCGCGTTCTTCGAGAGGCCGAGCTGGTGCTTCCGGACCGGCTCGTCGTCGGAGACCTCTGCATCCAGGACACCCGCATCCACGCGCTGTCCCCGGCCGGGACCGCCCGCGGTGACGAGGTGCACGACGCTCGGGGCTGGCGGATCTATCCGGGCTTCATCGATCTCCACACGCACGGCGGGTGGGGATTCGATTTCGACACCGGCTCCGTCGATGACTACATCCGCGCAGCAGAAGCGTACGGGCGGGCAGGGGTGACGCGGCTCCTCGCGACGCTGGTTCCCGCGCCGTGGAACGAGCTCATCGAGCGGGTCGCCGCGGCCGCTCGTCACGTCCAGGCCGATCCCGCCTACCTCGGTCTCCATCTCGAGGGGCCGTTCCTCGCTCCGAATCGGCTCGGCGCGCTCCCCGCCGTCGGTGTCGTGCCCTACACCGATCGACGGATGGAAGAACTCCTCCGCGCGGCGGACGGAACACTTCGCGTGATGACGTTCGCTCCCGAGGTGGTGCCGATCGAGCGGATCCCGGTCATCCAGTCGCGGGGTGTGATCCTCTCGATCGGCCATACGTCGGCGACCCACGACGAGACGCGCGCGGCGGTCCG
>JAGQRC010000375.1 GCA_020425835.1 Planctomycetota bacterium
CATGCTTCCCTCGGTGTCGCTTCCTCGATGTCGCGCCGTTCGAGGCGCCGTCGATCTCGGTCGGGTCCGCAGTTCGAGCGTCCGTCGCTTCGGCGCGAGCCGAAGCGCCTGCCGCCGCAAGTCCGCGGTCAGGGCACCAGCACGCTGTCGAGGACACGTTGGACGATCGACTCCGGCGACTTGCCCTCCGCCTCCGCCTCGTAGGTCAGCGCGATCCGGTGGCGCAGGACGTCGGGTGCCATCGACTTCACGTCGTGCGGCGTCGCGTAGCTGCGACCCTGCAGGAACGCGAAGGCCTTCGCCGACTTCATCAGACTGATCGAGGCGCGCGGGCTCGCCCCCATCTCGATCATCCCCTCGAGGTCGGCGATGCCTGCCGCCTTGGGATCGCGCGTGGCGTGGACGAGGTCGACGATGTAGTCGCGGACCTTGGCGTCGACGAACAGCTGGTCGACGACTTTCCGCGCCTCCAGGATCGCACCGGGAGAGGCGACCGGTCGGATCTCCGGGATCGGCTGTCCGCTGGCCATGCGGTCGAGGATCTTCTTCTCCTCTTCCTTGGTCGGGTAGCCGACGAGCACCTTGAGCATGAAGCGGTCGACCTGCGCCTCGGGAAGGGGATAGGTTCCCTCCTGCTCGATCGGGTTCTGCGTGGCGAGCACGAGGAACGGCTCCTCCAGCGGATAGGTCTGCGTCCCGATCGTCCCCTGCCTCTCCTGCATCGCCTCGAGGAGCGCCGCCTGCACCTTGGCGGGAGCGCGGTTGATCTCGTCGGCGAGAATCAGGTTGGAGAAGATCGGACCCCTCTTGATCGAGTAGGTCCCCTCCTTGGGGTTGAAGATCTCCGTGCCGATCACATCCGCGGGGAGCATGTCCGGCGTGAACTGGATCCGGGAGAAGCCGGTGTCGATCGCGCGCGCGAGGGAGGAGACGGTCAGGGTCTTCGCCAGTCCGGGCACGCCTTCGAGGAGAACGTGGCCGCCGGTCAACAGGCCGACCAGGAGTCGCGAGATCATCGCCTCCTGGCCGACGAGCACCTTGGAGACTTCGTTGACGAGAGTGGTGCCCAACTGCGCGTGCTGGGCGATCCGTTCGTTCAGGTCGTTGCTGGTCATCGGTCGATGTCCCCACATTCGATGACGCCCTCGCTCGGCGGGGCGTTCCGGATTGCTTTCGGGTTGGCGCGGGTCGCCGTCGTGGCTCGCACTCGTCGCTGGCAGTGACGCCCCGGTTCGCAGGGACTCCGCGAACGAGTGAGTCGGCGAACCAGCGAGTCGGCGAACCAGTGGCTCGGCATCTCAGGGCTCGGCACTACAGGGACTCGGCAGCGCAGCGACACCCGTGTCGCAACACGCCGGGGACGCCGTCATACCGAGTCGCCATCACACCCGGCCGGAGGATCCGGCGCGACGCGCACGACACGGGGAGCCGGTCGGCTCCACCGGAGGGGTACCCCGGAATCGAGACGATTCGGGAAGTTCCATACGCGGCGACGAAGCTCTCGGGCCGGTGGGGCAATCCGCCCCATTCGTTCACTCACTCCTGCCAGAAGCTCGGGTGGCGGGTCCATGTGGGAGGGCGATGATAGTGCGGTCGATCCGAGCGTCCACCCCTCTTGACGGTGGACGGCGGACCGCGGGAGAGCGACCGCGGAGCCTCGCGCCGGGCCGATCCGACCGTCGATCTACTTCTCGACCAACTCGATGCGGAAGAGCTTCGGCCAGTACTTCCCGGTCACGTACAGCTGCTTCTGCACGGGATCGTACGCGATGCCGTTGAGCACCTCGGGGGCCTTGCGACTCGGGGATCGACGATCCTCATCCGGCAGCAGACCGGTCAGGTCGATCCAGGAGTTCACGTGGCCGCTCTTCGGGTCGATCCGCGCGATCTGATCGGTCTGCCAGACGTTGGCGAAGATCTCCCCCTCGATGTACTCGAGCTCGTTGAGCTTTGCGATCGGTCGGTTCCGATCGGTGACGCGTACCTTGCGCACGACCTCGAAGGTCTCGGGATCGAGGAACCGGAGATCGGAAGTGCCGTCCGACAGGATCAGATGCGTGCCGTCGTGAGTGAGCCCCCAGCCTTCCCCCGTGTAGTGGAACGTGCCGGTTCGTTCGAGCGTCTCGTAGTCGTAGATGAAGCCGACGCTCGCCCGCCAGGTGAGCTGGAGGATCCGGTCCTTCCAGACGGCGACCCCCTCGCCGAAGTACCGGTTCTCGAGGCGCTTTCGCTGCTTCGGCTCGCCGGTCCTCAGGTCGAACCGGCCGATCAGCGACACGCCGAGCTGGCCGGTGCCCTCCAGCAGGTCGCCCTTGTCGAAGACCAGTCCTTGGGTGTAGTGGCTGCGGTCGTGCGGATAGGTCTCGAGAACCTTGAAGCCGTACACCTTGGTCTTCTCCGGAGCCTTCGGCGTGTCCGACGCCTTCTGAGGTTCCTTCGGCTTCGCTGCCGGCTCGCGGCTCACCGGCGGCGTCTTCGACGATCCGTCGTCCATCGAGGCGTCCGTCGACGAGGAGCCGAGACCTGCACGGACGACGACCATGATGATGACGGCGACGACCGCGACCACGCCGGCCAGCGCCACGAGGCCGGAACGTCCCGCGCGACTCCGCTCCGCCGATTCGCCGGCCTGGTGCTCCCGTTCGGCTCGGCGGCGCTCCGCGCGGCTCGGACGTTCGGCTGGGGTCATGGTCGATCCTCTCGAAGGAGTGGGGCGCCTCGGTCGAGTGTGAGACAGCAGGGGCCGCCTCGAGGCAGGATATCAGGCGGGCGCGATCGACGACAGCGCCGCCGTTCCCCGCGTCGGGGGTCGATGATCGAAGTCGGAACGCGTATGCAGGAACAAACGGCTCGCGTCGAGCCCGAGCGAGTGCGCTCGGAGACGGGACCGCATTCCGATCGCGCCCTGGGACGGTGCCCGTGATGACCCGGAGACCCTCGATGCCTCGACGAGCCCGACCGCGGCGTTGGTCCGTCGCCGCCGCGGTGCTGACGCTGGTCGGGGTTCTCTGCGAGCCGATCCTCGTGCGCGAGCGCGTGCGGGTCGAGAACTCCTACACCTTGGTCCTCGTCGACGACTCCTACTCCATGAGCATCCCCGACCGATACTCCGATCCGGAGGTCGTCGCTCGGTTGCAGCGCGCCACCGGCCTGCCGTTCGGCGAGCAGACCACGCGCATGGACCAGGTCAAGGCGGTCCTGTCCAACTCCGACCTCCAGTTCATCCAACGGCTCCGCGAGAAGGGGAACGTCCGACTCGTGACGTTCTCCTCCGAGATCCGAGAGATCGCCGATCTTCCTCGACTCGAGGACGGTGAGTCCGTGGGCTCGCTCGGGATCGATCTCGCACGGCTGGAGGTCCGAGGTAAGGTGACGCGGATCGGGGACGCGCTCTTCGAGTCGGTCAACGAGCTGCGGGGTGAGAACGTCTCGGGCGTGATCCTGCTCAGCGACGGCCGGGACAACGGTGGGCTGCTCCGACCCGAGGAGTCGGCGGACCGTTTGGGGCAGCGGCAGATCCCCGTGTACACCGTCGGGGTCGGCAATGCCGAGGAGCCGAAGGACATCCGCGTCTCCGATCTCGACGTCGCGGAGGTGGTTCTCGAGAACGACAAGGTCCCGGTCGACTTCACGGTGACCGCAAAGGGTTTCGACGGTCGGGTCCGGGTCGACGTCTGGTTGGTCCCCGATGGCGGCCGCCCGCCTCCGCGTCCGGAGACGCACAAGTACATCGAGCTCGCCGGAGGCGAGGAGCCGCAGTTCGAGCGGCTCGAGTTCCAGCCGAGGTTCCCCGGGAAGTACACGCTCAAGGTCGAGATCCCGACCCAGGACGGCGAGCTGTTCACGGAGAACAACTTCGACGAGGCCCCGATCACGGTGCTCGCGGACAAGATCAAGGTGCTCTACGTCGAGGGGCCCCCTCGCTACGAATACCGCTACCTCGCGCACGCGCTGATCCGCGACCCCACGATGGAGGCGCAGGTCCTCCTCCTCTCCGCCGACCCGGGCTATCAGCAGTACGCGACACCCGGAATCCCGTCGATCGATCGCTTCCCCGATCGGGACCAGCTGTTCGAGTACCACTTGGTGATCATCGGCGACGTTCCCGAGAGCGCGTTCACCGCTGCGCAGAAGGAGGCGCTCGTCGAGTTCGTCGATGACATCGGCGGGGGTGTCGTGTTCATCGCCGGCGAGTGGAACATGCCTCAGCGCTACCGCTCGGACCCGTTGGCCGCGCTGTTCCCGGTGGAGCTGGAGGACGCCGATCCGTCGATCTACGGCGAGGATCTGCGCGAGCCGTTCAACGTGACGGTGACGCCGGAGGGCCAGGCGCACCCGATCCTCCAGCTCGTGAGCGATCCGGAGACCAATCTGGAGTTGCTCGAGGCGACGCGGCGCAGCGACCTCGGCCTCCCCGGTTTCTACTGGTTCGCGAAGACCAAGCGGCTGTCGCGGGGAGGCGTGGCCCTCGCCGTCTCCACCCGCGACCGCGATCGTCACATCAAGTACGGGCCGCGGCCGATCTTCGCCTTCCAGTATCAGGGCCGCGGACGCACGTTCATGTCGCTGACCGACGAGACGTGGCGGTGGCGGAAGTCCGTCGGGAACCGCTACTTCTATCGGTTCTGGGGGCAGGTGATCCGCTTCACCAGCGCCGGCCGGCTGCTCGGCCAGAAGAAGCGATTCAACATCTCGACCGATCAGCGCGAGTACACCTTGGGCTCGCCGATTCGGGTGCTC
>JAGQRC010000376.1 GCA_020425835.1 Planctomycetota bacterium
GGCGTGATGCTGACCGTGGACATCGTCGGCATCACGACGAGCACGGTGAACGAGGTGGATGCGCGCTCGTTCAACATTCAGTACATCTCGGGAGATGCGAATGAGGACGAGACCCTCGATGTCGGCGACGTGATCACTCTTCTCAGCATCTTGTTCTCTGGGCAGGATCAACAAGCGTGCGATGCCGCGCTCGACCCCAATGGCGATGGCTCTACCGACATCGGGGATGCCATCTACCTGCTCTCGTACCTCTTCTCCGGTGGCCCGCCGCCCGTCGGCGTCTTCCCGGGGCCAGGTGGTGATCCCTTCGAGTGCGTGCCACCCCTACCATGAGACCGGAGCTCGACCCGCCTCGCGGAGGACTCGACGGTTGCGACCCCGGGTCGCAACCGACGCCGGGGACGGGAACGCCGGGGACGGGAACGCCGGGGACGAGGACCTCGTGAACGAGGAACCGTCTCCCGGCAAAGTCACCGAGTCCTTCACCCACATGTCCGGCAACCTCCTCGCCCGACGCGCGACACCCGAGGACTCACTCGATCCGTCGGCGATTCGCCACTACCGAATCGTGCGCCAGATCGGCCGCGGCGGAATGGGTGTCGTCTACGAGGGGTACGACGAGCAGCTCGATCGACGCGTGGCGATCAAGGCGATCGCCTGGAATCGTCAGCGCGATCTTCGGAGGATCGACCGTTTCCGTCGCGAGGCGCAGCTCCTCGCTTCGTTGCACCACCCGAACCTGGGAGTCGTCTACAGCTTCGAGGTGCACGACGGGAACCACTACATCATCCTGGAGTTCATCGAGGGCGAGACGCTCGCGAAGAGAATCTCGCGTGGACCGCTGCCCGCGCGCGAAGCGTTCCGCGCGTGCCGACAAATTGCGGACGCCCTGGTCGCGGCACACGAACAAGGCGTCGCTCACCGAGACCAGAGACACAACAACGTGATGATCCGGTCCGACGGACAGATCAAGGTCCTCGACTTCGGACTCGCTCGATCGATCGGCGATGGTTCCGCGTCGTCGAGCGCGCACACCACCGGGCCGATCCAGGGGACGCCGAGCTACATGAGCCCGGAGACCCTCGCGGGAGAGCGCAGCCGAGCGGCTGCGGACATCTGGGCCTTCGGCTGCCTGCTCTTCGAGTGCCTGACCGGCCATCGAGCGTTCGATGCGCCGACCGGCAGCCAACTCGTGACGCGAATCGTCAAGGACCCTCCGCCCCTCCATCTCCTCCCCGATGACCTTTCGATCGACGTTCGTCGGTTGATCGAGCGTTGTCTCGTCAAGGAACCGAGCGATCGCCTCGACGATCTCTCCGAGGCGATCGAGATCCTGGACTCGAGTCCGGCGGCCGAGGAGAGCCTTCGATCGGCGTCGATTCGATGGTCGGCACAGCCGCTCCAGCGGGTGATCGGGACCGATGATCCCATTCTGATGCGGGTGTTCATCGAGAATCCGACACGAGTCGATGTGGATGTGACCGTCGAAGTCTCCGCCGAACTCGGGTGGCGAGCCGAGCCGCCCGGTCCTCAGTGCCGTCCGCTCTCGGCGAAGGGGAGTTGCGAGTTCTTCGTCGCGCTCACGACCGAGGGAACCGCGGATCGCCAGCTTCCGGAGATCCAACTCCGGGTGAGGGACGAGACCCGTCGACTGCTCCCCGTTCCCTCGAATGTCACGGTCCGGGAGACGCGATCCTCGGCTTGGATCGGACGACCGGACGTCTGGCGAGCGCTCCAGTCCCGCGTCGATCCGGCGACCGATCATTGCGGCGAGCTGACGCTTCTCGCCGGCGAGTCGGGAGCCGGGAAGTCGCACCTTCTGGATCGGCTGGATGCCCGACTCCGGGTCCAGCGACAGCGCACGCTGCGCTCGAGTGCACGCCGTGGAGTGGGGCAACCGTTCGAGCTGGTGCACGATCTCCTGAGCAGTCTTCTCGGCATCATCGAAGCGGAGCACCGCGATGACACTCTGGAGGAGTTCGCGCGGCGACGACTCCAGGAGTACCTGGGAAGTCGCTCTCCGAGCGTCGATCACTTCGCCGACCTGATCGTCGGGCGGGAACTGGATCGCGATGACGCCGCCATGCGACAACTTCGCTGGTACCGGCTCTTCGCCTCCGCGGCGAAACACGGACCCTGCTTCCTCCTCATCGATGATCTGGATCATGCGGACGCTTCTTCGCTCGAGCTCTTGAGAATGATCCTCGTCCGCAGCCGCGAGGATGCGATCCCCATTGCGGCGGTCGCGACGGTCGGGCTCGAGGACGACTCGCCTCGGTCGACCTCGCTCGACTCCGGCGGTCTCGGTGCTCACGAACTGCGTCTGGGCCGGCTCACCGAGTCGGAGACCGAAGACTTCATCGCCACCTGCTACCCCGGGTCGAACCATCGGGACTACGCACCGACGCTCGCCGCCATGATCCACACGCGCACCGGCGGCCACCCGGGCATGACGCGAGAGTACGTCGATGCGCTCGCCGTCGAGCACGCGTCCTCGCCGGCGTTGTTCCAGCGGTCGGGGTCGGAGTGGCGGGTCCGACCCGAAGTCTCGCCCGAGGCGGGCATCGCCGATCTTCCGCGACGATACTCGGATCTCATCGACAATCGACTGGACCTGGTGTCGGACGGAACTCGCCCGGTCATGGAGACGGCGGGTCTCCTCGGCGTCGAGGTCCCGGTCCGCCTCCTGGAGCACGTCGTGGAGGATCCCCACCTCATCGACGATGCGCTCGACGAGCTCGAGACGCTCGGGATCCTGTTGCCGGTCGATGTCGATCTCTCCCGCTACCGCTTCTCCAACGCATCGATCCCCGCTCGACTGGCGCGACGACTCGATCGACGCGGCCGCCGTCACGCTCGGCGACATCGCGCCGAGCTCGCGCGCCGGTTGGAGAGCTACTACCGCGATCCCGGCCAGGCGGAGGAGCTCGGACTGCGCCTGGTGGATCTCGGGGAGTCGAGTTCTGCGCTGCCGCACCTGTTGAGCGCTCTCGCCCTTCGAGTTCGACAGCGCCAGACGACCGAAGCCGACCATCTGTCGTGTCGCATCGACGAGATCGTCGCTCGCTTCGGCGTCTCCGATGACCGACAGCGCTTCGAGTGGCTCTCGCTGAGCGGACGCGTCCACACCTTTGCGGGGCGACTCGAGCGGGCGCTGGAGCTCACTCGGCAGGCGCTCGACATTGCCGAGCGCGCGGGCGATACGGCGGCCCACTGCCTCTGCCTCGTCCACCTGAGCGATCTCGCCTATCACCGCGCCGACTTCGACGAGGCCAAGCAGCTGGCCGAGATCGCCCGACAGCGCAGCGCGTCCTCGGGCGATGTGGAACTGCACTCTCAGGCGAGCAGTATCCTCGCGATGACCTCCGTCGCTCTCGGTGACGCCGAGCGAGCCCGCGAGCTCTGGGAAGAGAATCGCGAGCGTGCGGTCCGATGCGGTGATCGCACCGGCGAAGCGGCGATGCTCTGCAACTTGGGCGTTCTGCTCCTCCAGGACGGTCGACTCGACCGGGCGGAAGAGCAGTTTCGGAAGACGATCGAGATCGCGGACGAGATGGACAATCTGGACTTCGGGATGAAGGCCCGGGTCTGGCTCAACAACATCGCCTTCGCTCGCGGCGACCTCGAGCATGCACGATCGGGATACCTCGACGCTATCGACGCCGCGCGGAACCTCCAGAACCGTCGCGCCCTGTCGCGCAACTACCACAATCTGGCGGAGGTGTCGTTGCTCCTCGGCGATCTCGAGCAGGCCGGCCCGGCGGCGGAACGCGCGGCGACGCTCTGCGCGGAGATGCGCGAGCAGGCCAAGGAGGCCGAGTACCAACTCTCGGTCGCGACCGTCGAGTGGCTGAAACGACGAGCGAGCGTCGCGCGAGAGACCTTGGACCGCGCTCTCGATCTCGCCGACGCGATCCCCGAGTCCCAGCGCTCGCCGTTCCGGATGCGAGCCGCTCTGCTCGCCGAGAGGCTCGGAGACCCCTCGCTCCTGTTCGACGTCGAGAACGAGGTCTCGGTCGACGGGACTCTCTCTCTGGATACGCAGCTCCTCGACGCCACCGTGAGGATCCGGGCAGCACAGCGGAAGGGAGTAGGCGTCGACGACGCGATGGCGTCGCGAGTGTCGGATCTCCTGCAACGCGAGGCGGGCTACTCGCTGTTCGTCGAGCGCGTGGCCCTCGCTGCGGCGTGGGCGGACCAACGCGGCCAGGGACTCGACGGCGTGTTGCGCGAGTTGGGACTCGAGCCTGGACAGTGCGCGGCGCATGGCTGGTTGGATCTCGTGTTACCGCTCTTGATGCGACTCGTGGACGAGTGAGGCACGGTTATCTCGCTCTGGAACCGGGAAGGAAGGGAAACCCATGGTTCATCGCCGGCTCATACCGATTCTCTTGGGAGTTCTGAGTGCGACCCTGCACGGGCCCTCGTTCGGTCAGTGCACGCTGCTCGACGGAGTGACGCCCTCGGACGGGGCCCTGACATGGACGGCAGGCAGTCTCCCGATCGACCTGAACGACGCCTGCGTCGGCAGCTGGGACACCCCGTCCGCCGTCCCCGGGCAAGGCGTCTACGATCCGGAGCTCTGGGTCGTGGTGTACAAGTACGACTCGGTCGACATTCCCTCCGGGACTCCGCCGGTGACGTTCCTCCCGCACTACAGTGGAGCGCCGGTGGTCTGGCTCGTCGACGGCGACGTGACGATCGCCGGGGAGGTCCGACTCGACGCACTGGA
>JAGQRC010000037.1 GCA_020425835.1 Planctomycetota bacterium
ACCTGGTCGGTCGGCGAAACGCCGAGGTTCTTCGCGATCGATCCGGCGAGGTCGATGGCCCGGTCGAGATCGGTCGGCGCGGGAACCACCTCGAGCGCGTCGATCGCGCGCGTGAGGATCCCGCGATCCGCCGTGACCGGGGTCAGCGCCTCGGCGCGTCGCGCGAAGCGGATCAGAACGGCGCGCTCGTCGTCGCCCATCGCCTCGACGTACTCTCGGAGGAGTCGCTGCGCCTGCTCCAACCGCGTCCGCCCGTCTTCGCGAACCGCCATGCTCGCGGAGACGTCGACGAGGAGCAGGTTCACTCGGCCCGGCACACTCTCGGTCTCCATCTGGGGTTCCGCCAGCGCCCCGACCAGAGTGATGATCGCGAGGATCTGCATCAGGAGGAGGAGGCTCTTCTTGAACCGCTGGAACGGCGAGTTGACCCGCTGGTCATCCAGCACGCGGGCCCAGAGCAGCGTGCTCGACACGAGGACGCTGCGCCGCTTGAGCTTCAAGAAGTAGAGCAGGATCACGGCCGGCACGAGCAGCAGGCCGAAGAGCGCCGCGGGATTCGCGAAGGTCATCCCAACAGACCTCGCTTCCGCAGGTAGCCGAGCACGAGGTGGTCGAACGGGACATCGGTCGTCGCGAACAGCGGGCTCACGCCGCGCTGACTCGCGCGATGCTGGACCGCCGAGCGGAAGCCGGCCACGCTCTCGCGGTACGCCTCGAGAAGGCGCCGGTTCAGGGACACCTCGACGATGCTGTCGTCCTCGCAGTCGACGAGGCGCAGATCACCGACGAGCTCCGGATCGACCTCCTCCGGCGAGAGCACGTGGATCAAGTGGGTCTCGACGCTCCTCGCGGTGATGTGTCGCAACGGCCCCTCGAATCCCGATGGATCGAGGAGATCGGAGATCAGGATGACCAGACCGCGACGGACGAACGCGTGCGCGAACGCGCGCAACGAGCGCTCGAGATCGGTGTGTTGGCCGACGGGGACCGACTGCAGGAATCGGAACAGGCGCGGCGCGTTACGCTTCCCTCGCACCGGCCGAAACGGCGCGTGCAACTCGTTGGAGAAGGGATACACGCCGACCCGGTCCTCGGCGACGAGTCCGATGTACGAGAGCGCCGCCGCCACCTGCAAGGCGTAGAACAGCTTCTCCGGCCTACCCGTCGCCATCGACTTCGAGACGTCGACCAGGATGCTGACGGTCAGATCCTCCTCTTCGTGGAAGAGCTTCACGAAGAGCCGGTCCAGACGACCGTAGATGTTCCAGTCGAGGTAGCGCAGATCATCACCCGCGACGTAGTCGCGGTAGTCGGCGAACTCGGTGGAGAAGCCGCGCCGGCGGGAGCGACGCTCCCCGCGCACGCTCCCCGAGACGGTCTTCCGCGAGACCAGCGAGAGGCGCTGGATCTTCGCGAGGAAGCCGTCATCCAGGAGTGGAGGTCGTTCCGTCGTCGATCCCGACTTCCGCGAGTCCATCGCGCCGGAGGCGCCCGTCGACGTCGAGCCGGCTGTTCGAGGTTCTTCGGACAACATCGCCCCCGATCAGGAAGCGAGCGAGTCGGGGAGCACTTCGGGCACGCGCTCGAGGATTTCGTCGAGGATCGTGTCGGCCTTCTTCCCCTCTGCTTCCCCCTCGAAGTTCAGGATCAGTCGATGGCGGAGCGCGGCGTGCGCGGTGGCTCGCACGTCGTCGAAGCTCACGTTGTAGCGCGAGTCGAGCGCCGCGCGTACCTTCCCGCCGAGCATCAGCGCCTGGGCTCCGCGCGGGCTCGCTCCGTAGTGCACGAAGCGGTTCACCGATTCGGAGGCCGACGTGTCTCCGGGATGCGTCGCGAGGACGAGGCGAATGGCGTAGTCGCGCACGTGCGGCGCGACGATCAGCTCTCGGATCAGGCGTTGGTTGGCGAGGATCGTGGGGCCGTCGAGGACCTTCTCCGGCTGGGCCTCGTAGATGTCGGTGGTCCGTCCCATCACCTCGGAGAGCTCCTCGCGAGTGGGGAACGGGACATCGACCTTGAAGATGAAACGGTCGAGCTGCGCCTCCGGGAGCGGGTAGGTGCCGTCCATCTCGAGCGGATTCTGTGTCGCCATCACCAGGAACGGCTCCTCGAGCTGGTGGCGCTCGCGACCCACGGTGACCGTGTGCTCCTGCATCGCCTCGAGAAGCGCGGACTGGGTCTTGGGTGTGGCGCGATTGACCTCGTCGGCCAGGATGATCTGACCGAAGATCGGGCCTCGCTGGAACTCGAAACGCCGCGATCCGTCGTCCGACTCCATCACGATGCGGGTGCCGATGATGTCCGCCGGCATCAGATCGGGCGTGAACTGGATCCGGGAGTACTTGAGGTCGAGGACCTCTCCGAGGGTCCGGACGAGCAGCGTCTTCCCGAGCCCGGGTACGCCCTCGAGTAGACAGTGCCCTCCCGCGAAGAGCGCGATCAGCGCGCTCCGGACGACCTCGTCCTGCCCGACGACCTTCTTCGCGACCTCTTCCCGGACGCGCGCGAACGCTGCGCGGAACTCCGCCAGCCGCCCTTCGAGCTCCTGACGCGATTGCGGATTTCCGCCCGCGGAGCCCCCACCCGTCGAGTCACCGATACTGTTCATCTGCGAAACGCTCCTCGGACCCGACCGCGTTCGGGGTATGCTCCCGAACCGACGGTCGCGGTGTCAGTTGGACCTACCGTTCCGGGGTCGGATTCTAAGTGGTCGGGTCCGAAACGACAGCGACGTTTCGGGATCGACGGGTTCTCGACGGCCCGGGCCCGACCACTCCCGGAGACGAGTGTGGACTCCTCGGACGTTTCGCGGATCCGACCACCGAAACGAAGAAGGCGGTGCGTCTTCGAGAACGAGTGCCGTCGCCGTCGCGGTCCGCTTATACTGCCGCGTTGCCCGAACTCTCGCGGATCGAAGGAAGGTCCCCTCACCGATGATGTCGCACCGCACCCGGAAGCTCTGCCTCTCGACCGCGCTCCTCGGCCTCGTCCTCGGCGCGAGCGCCTGTATCCAGAATCCTCCGAAGAGCGATGAGCCTTCCTCGGCGGCGCACACCGGCTCGAGCGACTCCACGCCATCGACCATGGATCGCACCGATCCGCCGACCGCGATCGATCCCGGCTCGCGTCGACTGTCGCGCGCCGAGCTCTCCGGGTTCGGAACCGACGCCTCGGACGAGATCAACTCGACGTCGATCACCTCTCTCGATGTCCGTACCGGCCGCGGCACGGTGACCATCACCGGGGACCCGATGGCGCGGTCGATCCGAGCCTCGGCGAAGATCCGCAGCTGGGCGGAGACCTACCCCGAGGCGGAACGTATCGTCCGGGAGATCGCGATCCGGTTCATCGCGCGGGACACCGAGAACCCCTCCCTCATCGTTCCCGAGCCCGACCTGACGACAGCGAACCAGGACTACGAGTGCGATCTGACCATCGTGCTCCCACCCAGCGTCCGCGTCTCCCTCGACAACAATGGCGGCGATGCGGCGATCACCGGATTGCTGTCCGGTCTCAAGGTCGTCCACAACGGCGGTGAGCTCACGATCCAGCGGGTCCAGGGCGGAGTCGAAGTCGACAACCGCGGAACCGCCGCGCACCTCACGGAGCTCACCGGGCTGGTCCAGGTACGCGACCGCTCCGGCGACCTGACGATCGGGTTCGTGACCGGCGAGGTCCTCGTGGAGGACAACGAGGGCGATCTGACGATCCACTCGGTCACCGGCAATGTCACCGCGCGCAACAACACGGGCACGCCTCGGTTCCAGAACATCGACGGCGACCTCACACTCGTCGGGATCGCGCACAACCGAGCGGTCGTCGAAGGCGTCTCGGGCTCGGTCGTCTACCCGTCGAGCCACTGACCGAGGCCTCGCCCGTTGCTGGTTCCCGTTGCGCCGCGCCGGCCTCCGCTCCTCCTCTCGTACGAGATGAACGTGCACCCGGCACGGACCGCCACCGATCTCCTCACCGCGATCGATGACTTCGTCGTTCCGATTCGTCGAAGCCTCGCTCCCGGTGCGCCCTTCGGGATCGTTCCGCACATCGGCCGCACGTTGGTGAACGATCTCGCTCCGGGCGAACACCGCGAAGCGCTCCGCGAAGCGCTGGCGCGACACGATCTCTTCATCTTCTCGATCAATGCGTTCCCGCTCGAGGACTTCCACCAAGAGCGGGTGAAGGCGTCGGTCTACGACCCACCCTGGACCGATCCCGAGCGGGCTCGGATCACGCATGCGATCGCGGATCTCGTCGCCGATCTCGTCCCCGACCGACCGAGCACGATCTCCACGCTCGGCGGCACCTATCGGGCCTGGGGTGACGACGCACCGACGCATCGAGCGATCGCCCACCACTACGCGAGCACCGTCGTGCACCTCGCGGAGATCGAGCGCCGTACGGGTCGGACCATCACCTTGACCGTCGAGCCCGAGCCCGACACGACGTTCGAGACGGCGGAGGATGTCGTCCGACTCCTGCGAGGTCACCTCCTCCCCCATGCTCGGGAGTGGGTCGGCGATCCTCTGGGCGTCTCACGATCCGAGGCCGAAGCGCTCATCCACCGGTTCTTCGAGGTGAACCTGGATGTCTGCCACCAGTCGGTCCTGTTCCGCGACCCGATCGTGGAGTGGCGTGCTCTCGAGGATGCGGGGCTGCGCGTCGGGAAGCTGCACGCCACGAATGCGATCGCCATGCGCCACCCCGGTCGATCGCCCCGAGCGCGACAGGAGCTCGATCGCTTCGACGAGCCGCGCTACCTCCACCAGTTCGCCGCACGCCGGCGCGACGGCGTACTCCTCCGCGGCGCGGACCTCGACCGGCTCGACGAGGTCGACCTGGACGAGTGCGACGAGCTTCGCGTCCACTACCACGTGCCGCTCTCCCGGGCGCGGCTCGGCCGCCTGACGACCACGCGGGACGACACGGCGCGCGCTCTCGCGTTCGCGGCAGGTCACGACGCCCCACCACACGTCGTCGTGGAGACCTACACCTGGCCCCTCCTCCTGGCCGATGGGGAGTTCGCCGCGCGCCACCGCGCGCTGGTGGACGGGCTCCGCCGGGAGCTCCGCTGGACGCGGCGCGCCCTGGCCGCTCGTTGAAAGACCGGTCCGGCCGAGGGACCGAGCTTCCGGCGGCCCGGGTACCCGGCGAAACTCGGAGCACGAGCCAGAAGCGGTCGGCGGCGGGGTGTTCGACCCCCGATGAGCCGCGGCGCGCAGCGCGCCGCCGACCCGTCCCGCACTTTTTCGAGGTGCTCGCCGGCGCTTTCCGTTATCACCTGAGAACGGCGAACTCTGGACGTTGGGACGCCCACCCGGGGCATTGGGCCCTGCGCCCCTCTTTCCGTGGAGTCTCGCCACCCACCCGAAAATCGTTCTGGATCGAGGTCTCCTCTGATGTCTGTCCGTCTCCGTGTCGCGCACGACACGTGTGCACCGCACCGCTGGCTCTCCCTCGTCGCGGTCATCGCGTTGTCCGGGTGCATTCTTCCCGATGAAGCCAGTCCTCGCGTCGCGGCCACACTCCAAGGGGCGTCTCAGTACAACCATCGCGGGATGGTCCAGAACGAGCACGAAGTCGTGCAGGCGGAGCTCCGCGTGGACCTCCCCACCGTCGACGACGGCAACATCCGCATCGCGTCGTTCGGCAACATGGACCTGCGCAACGACACCGGAGACGCCTGGTTTCCCAACGGTCACGGCGGGAAGTTCAGCGAGGTGGATCTGATGGCGGCGTACGGCCGTCGCATCGGCGCCCTGTCCGCCACCGTCGGAGCGACCAGCTACATCCTTCCCAACGGCACCGAGTTCCCCAACGGGGAGCGCGGGACGACGACCGAGTTCTTCCTGAACCTCACCGGAGAAGTGCTCGGGATCACGACCGAGGCCGAGCTCCACTACGACTGGGACGAGGTCGACGGCTACTACGCGAAGCTCGGCGCTCGGAAGATCTTCCGCCGGAACCGCCTCGCGTTCGAGCTCGGCGCCCACGTCGGCTACTCCGACGACAACCACTCCGAGTGGACCTACGGACTCAAGGAGGCGGGCCTGGCCGATCTGCGCGGGACGGCGAAGGTGAACTTCGCGTTCGACGATCGCACCGACCTCTTCGCCCGGCTCGGCGCCTCGACGATCCTCGACTCGGACCTGCGCGACTGGTTCGACCTGATCGGCATCAACGAGAACAACATCTGGCTCGAGCTCGGCGTCGACTGGAGCTTCTGAGACATGCACCGACGAACGAGCACCGAAAGAGAATCCAGAGTCATGCGCAGAGTTCGAACCGCGCCGCGGTCTTCCGCCGCCACTTCGTGTCTGCTGCTCGGCTGCGCGCTCGCGACCGCGATCGGCTGCACGAGCGGCCTCGGCCACTTGATCGGGCGCAACACCGTCATCACGATCCAGAGCGCCAACGTCCTCCAAGGCTTCGATCTCGGGGGAACCGCGGCGCTGACCGATCCGGTCACCGACACTTCGGTCGCCGGCGCGACGATCCCGTCGCGCGGCTCGAATGGTGACCTCCAGGTCGTCTTCACCGCCTTCACCACCGCGACCGATGCCTCGGCTCTGACCTCGATCTCGGGGGCGGGATCGTTCCAGATCGCCTCGACGACCGACGGCAACGGCACGAGAGACGTGTTCCTCGCGGTGTCCAGCAAGGCGGTCGTCGGGGGACAGCCGACCGCATTCAACCAGGCGCTGATCGACACCTTCCATCACCCGCGTTGCGTTCGCTGTCACAGCTTCATCTCGCCGACCCAGCCGACCTTCACGTCGTTCGGGAGTTCGGGAGCGGGCCAACACATCGGCACTCCGACGTCGAACTGCCTGAACTGTCACAATCCGTCGACGACCGGTACGCACACGAATGGCATGGCCGTCGATTGGGAGGCGCCGACCGACCTCGAGTTCAAGCGGGCGGACGGCACGCTGAAGAGCGCCGAGGAGCTCGTCCAACAGCTCCTCGACTTCGAGACGTCGACGAGCGAGCCGATCGCCGATCACCTGAAGAACGATGACAAGATCCGCTGGGCGATCGATCGCGCCACGCTGCCGCAGGACGGTCGCGTCGCCTCGGGCGGCGACGTACCGATCGACTCGACCACGTGGGCCGCGCAGATCGACGCGTGGGAAGCGGGCGGCCGACAGGTCACGACGTCCGATGCGACTCAGGACATCGCCCTCGTGAGTCTCGCCACCGGCTCCGCCGCGGCGGGCACGGCGGGAGAACCGTCGATCACCTATGTGCCCAATCCGAGTTTCGACGAGGCGAGCCCCGCCGCGACCTACGCCGGCCGCGTCTACGTCGCCTACGTCAGCAGCTCCACGTCGATCTCCGGGGCCTCCGTCGCGGGAGGGAATGCGAACGTGTTCCGCGCGGAGATCGAGGTCCATGTCGATGCCAGTGACAACGTCACGCTGGTCCACAACGGTTCGATCCTGATCAGCGCCGTCGACAGCACGACGACGACGCCGGGGAACGCCGACTCCGCGGCGCCGAGCATCTCGCGAGACGGGACCGGCGTCGCCTTCGAGAGCCTCGCGACCAACCTCGCGACCTTCACGGAGCGCAATGCCGCCGATGAGCCCGACATCTTCGTCCGTCTGGTCTCGGGCAACGACACCATCCTCGCGAGCCATCGCCACGACGATCTGACGCTCGGAGGGAACTCCGGATCGTACGCGCCGTCGCTCGGGCCGGACGGTGGACGCGTCGCGTTCGAGTCGGACGCCACCGATCTGATCGGCGCCGACGGCAACGCGCTCCGCGACGTCTTCCTCGCCACGCAGGTCTCCACCGGCCCCGCCGTGCGACGCGTGAGCCAGAGGATCGATGGCACCGAGTCGTCGGGCGGCGCCTCACGGCGCGCGTCGCTCTTCGCCGACACCGACGGGATCCTCGTCGCGTTCGAGTCGTCGAAGACGAACCTCACCTTCGACGCCCGCAGCGCGTCGACCAACATCTTCCTCTTCGACGCCCCGACCGGCGAGGATGAGACGCTCACCCTCATCAGCCGTCGGCTCGCCCCCGGCGTCAACGCGCCGGGGAACGGGAGCTCGACGCGACCGGTCGTCTCGCCCAACGGCACCGCCATCTACTTCCAGACGACGGCGACCAATCTCGACGGCACACGCACCACGGACGCCAACGGATCGCTCGACATCATCCGCGCCGACATCTCGGGGCTCCCCCAACGCATCGATGTCGAGCGTGTGAGCATCACCCAGGGTGGATTCGACGGCGACGGCGATTCCCAGGAGGTGCGCGTCGGCCGCTTCGAGCGTCCCGATGGCGACAGCACTCAGGAGATCGCGCTGTTCCGAACGGCGGCGACGAACCTCGGGACACCGATCGACACGGGTCTGGTGATCTCCCTGATCACGCCGAACTCGAACCCCGCGCCGTCGTTCACCCACGTCCCGGACCGTCCGGTCGGACTCACGTTCGAGACCTTCACCTTCGACGCGTCCGCCACCTCGGATCCCGATGGGGACACGATCGTCTCCTACGCGTGGGACTTCGGCGACGGCAACACCGCGACCGGGATCACGACGAGTCACTCCTACTCGTTGCCGGCCGCGCGAACGATTCGCCTCACCACGACCGACAGCGAGGGGGGCCGGGCGTCGTCGACGTTCGTCCTCCAGACCATCCCGGTGAAGACCGATCCGTTCAGCGTGCCGGGCAGTTACTCCCCCATTCCCGCACTGGAGACGATCTCCTTCGACGGCAGCGGATCGTTCGACAACGACCTCGGCGACGACGTCATCGCCTGGAGCTGGGACTTCGGGGACGGGATGACCGGCTCGGGCGAGATGGTCGACCACCAGTACCTCGCCGAGGGCACCTACACCGTCACCCTGACCGTGTCCGACTACTTCGGGGACACCGGAACCAACACGACGACGGTCACCGTCATCGAAGCGGACCCGACGTTCTCGGGGATCTTCCCGGACATCATCCAGGCGCGGTGCGGCGGGGGCGGTTGTCACAACGCTTCGAGCCCCGGCTTTCCCTACTTCAACGCCGACGAGACCGACGCGATGACGGCGTACACCGAGATCACCGGCATCACCAGCAGCTCGGTCTGCTACTCGGGGATCGACTACGTCGCCGCCGGGGATCCCGACAACAGCCTGTTGTTGATCAAGGTCGACTCGACCCTGCTCAGCAGCTTCGGCGGCGCCTGCGGAACCGGCTCCCTGATGCCCGGCCCCGGCAGCCCGTTGACCGCAGCGGAGATCCTCCGAATCCGCCTCTGGATCCAACAGGGCGCACCGTTCTGATCTCACGACGACGTCGGGGCCGACCGAGCTCGGCTCGCCGTCGCGGCAGCGATCGCCTCCGCGATCGTTGGCGATGACACTCCGCTCGTGGGTGCTCTCGACGCGCGACCTCGGAAGGAAGGCATGATGCCCTCTAGGTTGAAACAACCCGACGCCGTCCCGTGGCCGGACGGCGAGCCGCTGGACCTCCCGTGGGGAGACTACCTCGACACGTTGTACAGCGGCGTCTGCTTGGGGTGGACTCCCCAGGGGGAGATGCGATACGGGAGAGCCGTTCCCTTCGTTCCGAGCTTCATGTTCCCGTTCGGCGGGGTCTTGATTCGAGACGATGTGAGGGAGCGGCTCGCGAGCGCCGGTCTCGGAGGGTGGGCTGTCCGTGCCGTGTCGCTGGAGCGAGCGGTTCGTATCGACTGGCAGCGTTGGCGTCAGCTGAAGGCTCCCAGGGGCGGCGAGCCCATCGCGTACATCACCGCGCGCAAGGACGCACCGATCGAACGGTCTCGAGTCGGACGACTGTGGCAGCTCATCCCGGAGTGCACGATGGAGCCGGGAGAGGGCATCGACTTCTTCGGGCCGCGGGAGTGCGTGATCTTCTGCTCTCCCAGGGCAGCCGAGTGGCTGACCGCGAACTACCGAGGCGAGGTCTCGCTGCGGGAGGGACAGTGGCGCTGAACAGGCGGGGCGGAAGCCACTGAGCAGGTGACCCCCACGAGTGCGGACCACTGGCCAAGTGAGCGCGATGACACTGACAACCAAGATCGGTGCGAGTCGCCACGGACTGGGTGGTCGTGCGTGCGGGACCGGTCACGAAGTCCCTTCGAGCGAGAGCACCCGCTGGGAACTCCATCAGAGAGCCGGTCCGAGCGCCACGAACACGATGCTCTCGCCGCCTTCCGTGAAGCCGAGTCCGAGGTAGCCGGGTCCGAGCACCGTCTTCGCGCCGAGGAAGACGCTTCCGGCGAACAGGGAGTTCGGAACGGTGATGTCACTGCGGTCGGCGTAGACGTTCCCGAACTCGAGCGATCCACCGAGAAAGACCTCGTTCTCGATCGGAAGAGCGGCGCGCTCGCCCAGACAGACGTACGACGTGAGACTGGAGAAGAACAGGTATCGCCCGGATCGCGAACGTCTCGGCTCCCCCGAGAGGTTCAAGAACCCGCCGAGCGAGAACGTCGACGTCAGCGAGCCCGCGCCCTCGATCGACGCGCCGTAGTCGACGGATGGCGCAAGGGTCCACCGCCCGATCGAGTATGCCGCGTCCGCAGATCCCTCGTAGGTCGCGAAGTCCTCGTCGCTCCCGAGGGACTTGCGAACGAATCCGAGCTCGTGGGCGCTCGACAACCCGGAGCGCGGGAAGCTCGGGTCGTCCAAAGTGTCGATGGCTGCACGAACCCGATAGCGACCTTGACGGATCGACACTCTCGGAAGCGGAGAGACGAGTGTCGCGGACCGAGGCGCGGCTCGAGCGTCCAAGAACTCGATCCCCGCGCGGAGCTCGCCCCAGTTGGAGATCTGTGCGCCCGCGTCGAGTCCGACGTACGAGCCCTCGACGCGGTACTCTGCGAGGGCCCTCCCATCCTGGAAGATCCGGAGGTTGTTCTCGACGTACCCGATCCGCGGCTCGACGAAGGTGAACCCGTACTTGTCGAGGGGTTGCCAGATCTCGGTGTCGAAGCGGACCTCTTGACCGATCTGAGCGCGGCTCCGCCACTCCCCACCCCACCCGTTCAGGGGCATCCACGTGAACTGCGTTGCGAAGTCGAGCTCGTTCTCCCCATCGAGGTCATCCTCGTACCGTGCGCCGATCCGCAGGAATCCACGCCCCAGCTCGCGAGCGTGCGTCGAAACCGTGAGGTCCGCGACATCTCCGGGACCCAAGTCGTGCTCCACACTCTCGAACACCGAGAGGCCATGCAGACGACGAAGTCCTTCGTCCAGCGCATCGGCGTCGAAGGGATCCCCGGGCGCGATGCCTGCGCGGGCCCGGACGGCCTCTTCCGCGAGCACCTCATCCCCCTCGATCCGTATCTCGCCGAACCTACGGGGAGGACTGCTCGGTCGGCGCTGCCGCAAGAGATAGCGCTGCCACTCGCCGGGGCCGACCGAGAGGTGCTTCAATCGGTCCGCCGCGGCTCGCGCCCCTTTCTCGCCGAGAGCGATAGCCTCACCGACGTGGGAGAAGTCGGCCGGCGAGAAGTCCCCCAGCTCGGGAACGATCAACACGTCCGTTGCCGCCAGCTGCCGTCGCTGGGCTCGATTGTTCTGGTGTACGGTGAGACCGATGAGCTGCCCCGAGACCGCGAACACCGAGAGAAGACCCTCGCGCGACCGGAGCGGCGTGCCGATGTCGACGGCGATGATCACGTCCACGTCCATCTCGCGACACGCCGCCACCGGCAGGTTCTGGACCAGGCCACCGTCCACGAGGGGTCGTCCGTCGATCTCCACCGGATTGAACGCGCCAGGCACCGACATGCTCGCACGAATCGACGTGGCGAGGTCTCCACCTCGGAGGACCACGACCTCACCGTTCTCGAGGTCTGTCGTCACGCAGCGAAAGGGAAGGGGCAGGGCGTCGAACGACGCCGGCCCGCGCAGGCGATCGTTCACGAGCCGCTCGAGAATCTGGAGCAAGGCCTGGCCGGTGATAAAGCCCCGAGGGAATGCGAGTGAGCCGTTTCGCCACCCGAGCTCGAGCCGGGCGAAGAAGTCTCGGTCCTCCTCCTTGCGTCGAAACGCGAGAGCGCGACGCGGCGGCCGATCGCTGAACGCCGCGTTCCACTCGACACTTCCGATCGCGTCGATGAGCTCGTCCGGAGCGTAGCCGATCGCGTAGAGCCCGCCGACGACGGATCCCATGCTGGTACCGCTGATCGCGTGGATCGGAATGTGGAGCTCCTCGAGAACTCGAAGCACACCGATGTGAGCGGCACCTCGGGCGCCTCCTCCCGAGAGCACGAGGCCCACGCGTGGCCCGCGAGGAGCGAGCGGCGACGTCGTCGAACCGGTCTGGCCGGAACAGATGGTGCACATCAGCCACGCGAACACGAGTCCTCGAGCCACGGGATGCCCCCTGCCTTGCTCATCCGACCGCTCGCTCGCGGCTTCACGCGCACTCGGTGCGCTTCGCGTAGAGGACACCGCTCGACGTCCCGGGCGCCCCCTTGACGCTGATGAACTCGAGGCGCAGCCCGCCAAGTTCGAACACGCTACTTCAGTCTTGACGCCGAGGGTAGCGCGATCCTGCCGACCCGCAGCCGCCCCCTCACGCCGCCGATGTCGTCCGGCCTGGGATCTGGAGTGAACTCCGCCGATGCGGCCGCGGTGGCCGGGAGCGTGATCGGTCGACTCCTCGATGGTGAGTCGGCCGACTCCGTCGCAGACGACATGGAGCGGGCACTCACCCTCGAGAGGAACGACCCCGTGG
>JAGQRC010000377.1 GCA_020425835.1 Planctomycetota bacterium
GGATTCCGGTCGAGAGGATCGCCACGTCGGGCGGGTCGCGCAGGATCTCTCGGACCATCCGCCGATAGTAGCGGCAGATCGTCCAGTGATAGGAGAGTGCGCCTCCCGTGATCTCGGGAGGCGGCCGGTGTCGGATCCGGATCCGACCGTCGTCGACCTCACCCGGTACCGGGCTCGACGCGACGACGGATGCCTCCAGGGCACGTCCCCGGAGCGCATCGAAGAACTGCGAGGAGTAGGTGATCGAGACCTCGGAGGGATCGTCGACACCTTTCGACCAGTGACGATAGGTCGCCGCGACGTCTCCGGGACCCGCGTAGTAGAACACTCGACCTCGCAGCCGTGGGTCAGTGCTCATGGTCGACTCGCGGCGGGGGGGCGCTCTCGCCGGACGCGCTCGAGGGTTTCGCTCCCTTGTACTCGATGATCGTCGGGTCGGTGCCCCGCCAGCGTCGCAGGTGGAAACGCACCATTCCGACGAGCTGGGGGAACTTCCCGAGAGTGCAGGACCAAGCGTAGAGCCGAGCGTCCCGCGCGGAGAGGCCCCGCCGTCGTGTCGATCGGACGACGCGGAGGTAGAGAATGGGATAGGTGAGCCAGGCGAGAAGCCCCCACAAGGTGAAGAACGACAGAGCCAGGGCAACGATCGGCACGGCTCCCGCCCAGAGGAGATTGCTCTTCACCTCTCGGACGTAATGTCGCGTCGGGCCCGAGCCGTGGCAGTAGCGACCCTCGGCGTAGGCGTGGCCCGCCCGCTCGTTGCGTCTCCACCACTGCGAGAACCGGTGCATGGCGGCGTCGTGTCGGGTCATCTCGGCGTCGAGTCGCTCGATGCGCCAGCCCTCCAGCCGGAGTCGAACGCAGAGCTCGGGCTCCTCTCCGGCGATCACCGCAGGATCGTAGCCACCGACGCCTTCGAACGCGTCGCGTCGGACGAGCGCGTCGCCGCCACAGGCGTCCGCTTCCCCGATCGGAGTGTTCCACTCGATGTCGCACAGCCGATTGTACGGGGAGGCATCGGGGTCGGTCTCTCGACGTCGACCGCAGACCACGGCGAGCGGACGGCTCGACTCCGCCCGGCGGTCCGCGTCGATCGCCCCGAGCGCGTTGTCGATCCAGTCCCGATCGAGGACACAGTCCCCGTCGAGGAATTGCACCACTTCCACGGCAGGGATCCCGACCTCGGTCGGCTGCCCCCAGCGATCCATTAGCCGGGCGAACCCCTCGTTGCGCGCCCGAGCGGCGGTGAATGGACGAGAGAGATCGAGCTCCACGACCTCGACCCCTCGGGCCCGCGCCCACTCGACGCTGCCGTCGCTCGACCCGGAGTCGACGTAGACGACTCGATCGACGACGGCGAGCACCGAGTCGATACAGCGCTTCAATCGCTCGCCCTCGTTACGCCCGATGACCACGGCCCCGACCCTCGGGCGAGTCGTCGCGACGGGGTGCTCGCGCATCGCCTCTCTCACCGGACACCCTCGCGAGTCTTCACCTTGGCCGGGACACCGACCGCCAGCGCCCCCGCGGGCACGTCGATCAGAACGACGGCGTTGGCGCCGATCTTGGCATCGTCGCCGATCTGCACGGGACCGAGGATCTTCGCCCCGGCGCCGACATCGACGCGTTGGCCGAGGGTCGGCGCCGCGAAGGGATCGTCGACGCTTCGCATCCCGAGTGTCACCCCCTGACGGAGGATCGAGTCGTCGCCGATGAAGCTCGACCCGTGGATGACGATGGCGCTCTGATGCTCGATCACGACTCGGCGACCGAGGTGACAGCCGAACGCGAGCTCGATGCCGTAGCGGTTGCGGATCCGGCGCTCGAGGAAACGATACAGCACGGAGAACGGCGCCCGGATCCACTTGGACCGGATACCCATCCGCCACACTCCGAACCGGTGAACCGCGACGGCGCGAAACCCAGGGCGCGAGGCATCGCGGCCGTGGGCGGCGTAGTCCTCTCGCCATGTCGCGATGAGCCCTTGCTCCAGCGGGCGGCAGCGCAGCCCCTCGAAAGCGTCGCTCACGTGCGGCCTCCTCGGGCCCAGATGCTGTGTCGAACGAAGTCCGCGAGGAAGTGGGGCGGATCGGGGTCCGGCTTGCGCTGGATCCATCGACGGATGCGCCAGGACAGGTAGCCCATGATCCAGGCGAGGTCGGCGAGCGCGGTGTAGAGGCGGCCGTGATTCTTCGCGAAGTAACGACGGCGCGACTCGAACCAGTACGCGGGCCGACGCTTCACCGAGTCCGGGTTCGTCACTCCCGATGCTTGGCCGACGAGATGGACGACGCGACTCGCGGGGACGTAGGCGCAGCGCCAGCCCGAGCGACGCGCCGCCAGGCAGAAGTCGACCTCCTCGTAGTAGAGGAAGTACACGGGATCGAGTCTCCCGATCGCGTCGAAGACCTCGCGACGGACCAACATGCTCGCGCCCGCCACCCAGTCGGTTTCGATCGGCTCGTCGACGACGGGCGGCGCGACGACCCAGCGTCGGAGCAGTCGCGACAGAGGGCCGAAGCGTGCGGTGTGCTCGAGCTCCCCGAGCACCGATGGAAACCGGAACGCAGAGCGCTGGGGCGTGCCGTCCGGGTCTTCGAGGCGACTCCCCGCGATGCCGATCTCCGGATGGGACTCGAGGTGCTCGACCAGAGCACGGATGGCGCCGGGCCTCACCACGGTATCGGGATTCAGGAGCAGCACGTACCTCGGCGGTTCGTCCGCACCGAGGACCCGATCGAGCGCGACGTCGTTGCCGGCCGCGAACCCGCCGTTCTCGTCCAGCGGGAGGAACGCGACCTCGGGGTGATCGGCGGTGGCGGTGGCGAGGGTCTCCCGGGAGCCGTCTCCCGAGGCGTTGTCCACCACCGTGATGCGGAGGTCATCGACCGTGCCCCGCTCGGCTCGCAGGGACTGGATCGCATCGACGCAGAGCGCCGGGGTTCGGTAGTTCACGATGACGCCGTGAACCGATCGGCTCTCGGTCTCTTGACTCATGTCCTGGGATCCGGTCGCGATGGCTGCGCTCAAGGAGTCGTCGGCCCCCTGCTCCAGTCTACACCGGACCCGCGTGGCCGACCGCTCGCGACCGGTTGGGGCCCGGACCGGATTGTTGTATCCTTCTCCGCCCGGAGATCCAGGCGCGCCGGCTCCGGTGTTACCGGAACCGGGGCGTCGGGCCGTTTGCACCACATTCCCATTCAACCGTAGAGCAGATCATGACCTCCGAAACCACTCCTTTCGCGCCTCGAGCGATGTTGGTCACCGGAGGAGCCGGGTTCATCGGCTCCAACTTCGTGACCGAGATCCTAGCCGGCGACGCGGACGTGCGCGTCGTCGACCTGGACCTCCTGACCTACGCCGGGTCCTTGGACAATCTCGAGGCGGTCCAGGACGACCCGCGGCACCTGTTCGTCCGGGGGGACATCTGCGACGCGGAGCTCGTTCGGAGACTGATCGACGAGCACGAGGTCGACACCATCGTGCACTTCGCGGCCGAGAGCCACGTGGACCGATCGATCGACGGGCCGGCCGCTTTCGTGGAGACCAACATCCGGGGGACGTTCACTCTCCTCGAGTCGGCCCGCCAGGCGTGGCTCGAGGCACGGGGTTGGGACGCGAGCGCGTGCCGTTTCCATCACATCTCGACGGATGAGGTCTACGGGACCTTGGGCCCGGACGATCCCGGGTTCTCGGAGACGACACCCTACGCTCCGAACTCTCCCTACTCGGCGGCGAAGGCGAGCTCCGACCACCTGGTCCGGGCGTACCAGCACACCTACGGGCTGCCCACCGTCACCACGAACTGCTCGAACAACTACGGTCCTCGCCAACACATGGAGAAGCTGCTGCCGACCGTGATCCGGTCCTGTCACCTGTCCCGACCGATCCCGGTGTACGGCGACGGGAGCAACATTCGCGATTGGCTCTACGTCGCCGACCACTGTTCGGGGATCGAGACCGTATTGCGGCGCGGACGAATCGGCGAGTGCTACAACATCGGTGGCGACAGCGAGCGTGCGAACATCGATCTCGTGAAGACGATCTGCAGGATCATGGATGACGTCGAGCCGAAGTCGGAGCCGCACGAGAGGTTGATCACGTTCGTGAAGGACCGCCCGGGCCACGACTGGCGCTACGCCATCGACGCGACGAAGATGCGCGCGGAGCTCGGGTGGACCCCGCGGGAGACCCTCGAGTCGGGGCTGCGCAAGACGGTCGAGTGGTACCTGGGCAGCGAACGATGGCGCCACGCCGTCGAGGCCGGTTCCGGGGGCGAGCGACTCGGCCTCGGTGCGCAGCCGAAATGAGGAGGGTCCGATGAATCGTCGAGGGATCATCCTCGCGGGCGGCTCCGGGACTCGACTCTATCCGGTGACCCGCGTCGTCTCGAAACAGCTCATGCCGATCTACGACAAGCCGATGATCTACTACCCGCTCAGCGTGCTGATGCTCGCCGGCATGCGGGAGATCCTGATCATCACGACCCCCGAGGACTCCGAGAACTTCCGCCGGCTCCTCGGTGATGGTTCGCAGTGGGGGCTCGAGGTCCAGTACGCGGTCCAGCCGCGACCGGAGGGTCTTGCGCAGGCCTTCCACATCGGCGCCGAGTTCGTCGGAGGCCGACCATCGGCACTGATCCTCGGGGACAACATCTACTACGGTCACGGACTCACCGAGTTCTTGCGCCGTGCGGACGCCCGGGAGTCGGGCGAGACC
>JAGQRC010000378.1 GCA_020425835.1 Planctomycetota bacterium
CTTCGAGTTTCGACGGGTGTTCTGGGCGCAGGAAGCTCGGGCTCTCGGCCGGAATGGGTTTTCAACGGACTGCTAGTGCGGCCGAGGAGTCACCCGTGCGCGTCCTGGTCAATGCCACCGATGGCGTCCTGAGTGTCCGCGCGGTTCGACGCTACGTCACCGAGATGATCACCGGTCTCGGTCGACACCCCGACGTCGACCTCCACGTCGTGTTCTTCACCCATCACGGACTCCAGGTCCGGCAGTACCTGAAGTCGCTCCCGCGGGACGTCGAGCCGACGGTGCACTGGGTGCCCGTTCCGCGACGGATCGCCCACGCGCGACATCGCCGACCACGACTCGAGCTCCGACGGCTCGCGCGGGAGGTCGATCTCTATCACGAGACGACGATCGACAGTCCCGACTTCGACGGCCTGCCGGTGGTCGCCACCATCCACGGCGTCTGCCCCCTCGTCGCCGCGTCTCTCCTCGACCCGTCCTTCGTCGAGGACAAGCGTCGCGCCTACGAGCGGACCGTCGCTCTGAGCGACTACTTCGCGCCAGTCTCGGAGACGACGCGGCGGGAGTTCCTCGAGGTCTTCCCGATGGACCGCGATCGCGTCCGCGCGATTCCGCTCGGCGTCAGCGAGTCGTTCCGCCCGCGAGACCGCGATACGCTCGCACCCGAGCTTCATGCGCTCTCGTTGCAGGCGCCCTACCTGCTCTACGTCGGAGGGATCCAGCCGAACAAGAACATCCCGCGCGTGCTCCGGACCTTCGCGCGGCTTCGTCGCGAGAGGATCTTCGAGGGACGGCTGGTGCTCGCCGGCGATCTCCACTACTCCGAGGAGGACTTCGAGACGTTGCTCGAAGTGGAGGGCGTCGCGTCCGAGGTCGATCTCCCGGGATTCTTCGATCCCTCCGATCCCCACCTCGCCGCGATCTACGCCGGCGCTTCGCTCTTCCTGTTCCCTTCGCTCTACGAGGGATGGACGTCGCCACCGCTCGAGGCGATGGCGTCCGGGGTTCCGGTCATCGCCAGCGACACGTCGAGCATTCCGGAAACAGTGGGCGACGCCGCGATCCTCTGCGATCCGCACGACGAGAATGCGTGGGTGCTCGCTGCGACTCGGATCCTCTCGGACCGAGCGCACGCGGAGCGCCTGGGACGACGAGGGATCGAGCACAGCGGACAGTATCCGTGGAGTCGAACGGTGGACGCCACGGTGGAGTTCTACCGGGCCATCCTCGACGGCACGCTCGTCGGAGCGCCCGACCGCGAACTCACGCTCGACCACTGAGGCGAGCGGGAGTCCTAGGAGTCCGTTGAAAAACTGCTTTCGTGCAGAGAGTTCGAGATTCCGAGGCCGGTGCTTCCGACGAAACGCAGGCGTATTGGTGGATACGTCGAGTTTCGGCGGGAGTGCTGGCCGACGGAAGCTCGGGCTCTCGGCCGGAATGGGTTTTTCAACGGGCTCCTAGAGCCCAGCCGGGGATCTCCCGATTGCGGTCGTGGCGCTCCGTATCGTTGTCGTTCTCGGTCCCGGACGAGCTGCCTCGCTCGATGGGTCGTTCCCTTCGTGGCGAAGCACTTCGGTTCTTTCCACGCGCTTCGAAAGCCGACTCTCGCGCACGGTCGTACGAGATCGATCGCGTCGATCTCCGGCAATGCCGCGGCGGGAGAGGTGCGGAAACTGACCATGTCGCACGAGTCCTTCGCCACACTCCAGCTACTCGCGGTCGCCGACGACACCTGGTCGGTGGGCGATGCCTCGATCTCGCTCTCCTACGCGGCGGTTACTCTGTTCTGCGCCGCGAGCGGAGTCGCCCTCTGTACGATGTTCGCTCGCAATCGACGCCTGCGGGATGACCGACCCGCGAGGCTGGCTGCAGCGCTGGGCGCTTTCTGCGGCATCGCGCTCTATCTCGTGGTGCTCCCGCCGGCCGCGCTGCGAACGGTCACCGTCGCGTGTTTCACCTTGGCCGCCCTCTCGGGCCACGTGCTGATCGGCGGCTACCTCGGACTCCGGGCGATCGTGCAGGCGATCCGAACCTGGCGACGGGATCGGTTCTGGGGCGCCCAGCGAGGCGGTTGGAGCCGACCTCGGCTGTTTCGGCTGTCCGCGGCGGCGTACCAACGGCTGCGCAGCGAGCACGAACGGGAACTCACTTTCCGACCGACCGATCCGCAGCTCCGCCGGGAGCTGCTCGAGATCCTGCTGGAAGTGGGCGACTACGAGGCTGCGTCTTACCACGCCTATGTGCTGGTCGAGCTCCTGCCCCATGGACCGATCCAAGGCTTCGCGCTCTATCGACTCTGCCAAGTCCTCGTCGACAAGCTGAACCGGCTCGAAGAGGCACAGCCTCATCTTCGCCGGATCATTCGGGTCTACCCGCGCTCGTTCTTCGCCAGCTACGCGCGACGGTTGGTCAGTCAGTACGAGGCGTACGCCGACCGCGAGCTGTGAGTTTCCTCACCATCGCCCTGCACCTCCCGATCATCCTCGGAGCGTGGCGCCTCGCGTCGCGTCGCTCGACGAGCCCATCGCGCCAACTCCGTGACATCGCGATCATCGTGCTCGTCGTCTGGCGCGCGGAGCAACTGTGCCTCGGGCTCGCGGGCGAGCTCACCACACTCGGAGTCGTCGTGGCGCACGGCATCGCGCTGGTATCACTCTGGTCGCTGGCCGCGCGTTGCCCCCATCGAGCCAGGGTCGTCGACGTCGAATCCCGCCCCCCCACGTCGCTCTTCCCCTGGGCGGTCGCGGCATCGATCGGCGTTACCGCGGCCGGAGTCGCGTGGTTGCGCAGCGGACGACTCCCCGACCCCTTGGACTCGCTCACCTATCACCTCGAGCTTCCGGTGCGCTGGGTGACCACGGGCGGACTGTCGCTGGTTCCGACCTACTTCGGCGACATCGCTCCGACCTACACACCGGCCTCGATCGAAGGGGCTTTCGCGGCGTTCCTGATTCCTTGGGGCTCCGACGCTCTCGCGAGGGTCGGACAGATCCCCTTTCTCGGCCTCGGCGCCATCTCGATCTACAGGCTCGCGGGTCGGGGTCGAATCGGGGCCACCGCCAGCGCGCTCTTCGTCGCGCTGCCCGAGTTGTTCCTCCAAGGCACGAACTCGATGGTCGACGTCGCATCGGCATCACTCTTCCTGGCGTCCTTGGAGATGCTGATCGATCCGGGGAGTCGTCCCGTCGGACGACGTCCGAGCCGCAATCGAGCGCTGCTCATCGGCGGGGCGATCGGGATGTATGTCGCGAGCCGATTCACCGCGCTCGTCTTCGCGCCGCTCCTGATGGTCGGGCTCGCTCACACGCTCCGTGGTCTCCCGACCCGCTCGGCGTTCGGGACGCTCGGCTGGATCACCGCCTCCGCTTCCGCGACCGGGGCGTACCCCTACCTCCGCAATCTCTGGCTCACCGGGAACCCGATCTTCCCGCTCGACACGAGCGTCGCAGGTATCCACCTGCCCGGGCTCTTCACTCGGGAAGCGCTGTCGGCGAACCCCTACCACCTGCGAACGGGGTCCGCGATCGTCGAAGTCCTCGCCGATCGGTTTGGTCTCGGTGGTGGGCTGGTCATGGTCCTCGCGATCGGACTCGCGGGCTGGACGCTGATGGCGCGATCCGCGTCGAAGGCGAGCGACTCCACGGCGCCGTTGTTCGTCGCCCTGTCGATGGCGGCGGGGGTGATCCACTTCACTTGGATCCCGTACAACGCCAACGCGAGGTTCCTCTTCGTCGCGTGGGGGCTGTGCTGTGTCGCGTTCGCTCGCGGCCTGGCGAGTGTCCGCCACGGCTTCCCCCTCGGCGGGTCAGTGACGCTCGCGGTGGTGGTGAGTTTCGTATGGCAGTGGGAGGGGTTCGCCGTTCGCCCGTTGACGGCATCGATACTCCCGGCGGTCGGACCGCTCACCTTCCGACCGTTCGTCGCGCTCCTCGTCGTCTCGGGTGCCGCGCTCGCGGCGGGACTCGCGAGGCTCTCCGCGCGGCCGAGGCGGGCCGCGCTCCTCGGGATCGGAGCGCTGTTCCTTCTCGCGATCGACCGTGGCGACGCCGACCGAAGGTCGGGCTGGGCGGGCACGGTCACCGAGGACATCCGACTCGCCGACTGCGCCCCCGGACTCGAAGCTCTCGCCCGGTCTCCGTCACCAGAACGCGTCGCCTACGCGGGTCGCAACATCCCCTACCTGCTTCGAGGACCGAACCTCGAGAACGATGTGCTCTACGTACCGGTGGACGGAAGTCCCGTCGACAGCCCTCCCCATGTGTGGTCGGGCCGCACCGTCCCGAGTCCACGGAGCGTCACGCTGCTGCCCGACCGCGCGGCTCCGGACCGGGAGAAGTGGCTTCGTACCCTCCGTGAGTCCGGGGTGACTCTGGTCGCCCTCTTCGACGACATCTCTCCGGAATCCGAGTGGGCGAAGAGCATTCCGGAGTGGCGGCCCGTCGAGCCACCGTCGACGGCGCTCCCCCCCGCGAGCGGCCGCGGACTGCGGCTGTATCGCGTCGCCGTTCCCTGATCTCCGTGTCGGCGTGGCGCAGGTCTCCGTCGAGAGTTAGGCCCACACCGCGACGACGACGCCCCGGCCTCCGTCGAGCGGAAACCGGGGCGTTCGTTCGCCGATCGGCACGGTCAGCGCCGTTTCTCAGAAGTCCGGGCTAGGCTAGCAGTCCGTTGAAAAACTGCTTTCGAGGCGAGAGTCCGAGATTTCAGGGCCAGTACT
>JAGQRC010000379.1 GCA_020425835.1 Planctomycetota bacterium
CAGCACGCGGTCGTCCTCGGCCATCGCCTGCGCCAGGCCCTCGGCCACGGCGTCGACATAGCGGCGCTCGCGGCCCTCGACGGCCGGCTCGGGCGGCGGGGCGGGCGCCGGCGCGTACACCGCGGCGAGCTCGGTCGCCGACGGTCGGTTGAACGGTTCGTCGTCGTAGAGGGTCACTTCCAGTCCGAGATCTTGGATGACATCGGCGATCGCCTGGTCTGCCGGAAGCGCCGGGAGATCGCCACCGATCAGTCCGACGGTCCGAAACTCTCCGACTCGGATGAACCCGGTCTTGGTCGTCGTCGCGACTCCGTTCGAACCGGTCACTGCGAGGCTCACCGTGTAGATTCCGTCCACGGTATAGGTGTGCGTCGGGCTCGGATCGGTACTCGTCGCGCCGTCCCCGAAGCTCCACTCCCAGGCCGTCGGCGCCGGGACGTCGGAGAGATCGGTGAACTGGACGGTCAGCGGAGCGAGACCCTCGGTCACATCCGCGTCGAACTCGACCGCACCGACGAAGCGAACTCGGAGCACGTGCGCTCCGCCGTCGATCGGCGAGGTGGCATCCAGATCTCGATAGAGGTCGGTAAAGTAGAGACCGTCCGGGCCGGCGGCCAGGCCGACGACCGTCGCTCGCCCGGTGCCGACGTAGTCCACGAAGTCGATCGGCCCTTCCACGAGCCCTCCCGTGGCGTCGAGCGCGTACTCGCGAATCCGCTTGCCACGCGTCTGCGGTCCCGTCGCCCACGTCGGTCCGGAATCGGCGATGAACGCGTGTCCCATCATCGACGATGGGAACAGACTTCCACCGAACAGCGTCGGCTCGATGAACGCGATGTTCGTCGGTCCGACGGCGGGCGTCCAGTTCAGGATCGCCTGCTGGGTCATGCTGAAGTCGGATCCGTTCCACTGGTAGTTCTGACCGGGGACGATCTTCGCGAAACGGTCGGTGCTCGGCCCGTTCTCGACCTCGTAGTGGAAGCCGTCCTCGGCCCTCCAGGCCCCGCCGAACGGATTGCGCAACCCGTAGGCATAGACGTAGTCCCGAGAATCGATGCCATCGCCGGCATCGAAGAACGGGTTGTCACTCGGCGCGGAACCATCCAGGTTCACGCGAAGGATCTTTCCGCGGTACGAGTCGAGGTCCTGGGCGGTCGTCGCGTCGAACCCGTCACCCATGTGCACGTACAGCTTGCCGTCGGGTCCGATCGACAGGTTGGAGATCTGGTGCGATTGGCCCTGTGACTCTCCGACCATGTCCAGGATCACCGTCTGGGATGCCGCACTCAGTCCTCCATCGAGGGACGAGAAGCGGACGACCTTCGGATAGTGGGGGCCCCCCGCGTCGTAGAGCATCGCGGCGAAGACGTCGCCGGTCGTCGGTTCGACGACGATCCCCGTGACACCCTGCTCCCCCGACCCGGGGAAGGCGCCGGTCGGAACGTAGTCGAGGAGGTTCGTGGCGTAGTCGAGCACGGTGCCGCCGCCGGTCACCACGCGAATCGTCCCGTACAGCTCCGTCACGTAGTAGAGCGGATCGTCGGGATCCCCGGTGGGGCTCGGCACGAAAGCGATGTTGACCGGCAACTGGAGGCCCGAGACGACGATCTCCACCTGGTAACCCGGACGGTTGACGACCCACGGCACCGGAATCCCCTGAGCGAGCTCGCTGAAGTCCGCACCGGTGTCGCTGTCCTCCGCAACGTAGGTCGCCCCGCTCGACGACACCCAGAACAACGCATCCATACCGACGCTCACCTGCATCGCTGGAAGATAGAGCGTGTGCTCGAGCCCCTCGTGGTCGACGAACGCGAGTGAGCTCTTGGGAAGCGCCAGCCCACCCGCAAGGTCTCCGGCAGTCACGCGAACTCGCAGGTCACCGTGGTCGGGAAGCTCGGGGTAGTGAATGACGAGGTTCAATGGTCCAGCGATCCCCTGGAGTTCGACTAGAAGACCGTCCAGCGTCTCGAGCACCAAGGCCGGAGGTGATGCCGAGACCGGCAACACGATTGGATCCCCCGACTCGTCGACCCACGTCGGCGTCGTCGCGTCGAGAACGTCATCCGCTTCGAGCGCGAAGATCTGCGTCGGCGGTCCCGTGACGAACGTTCGAACGGCCCAATCGCTCCACTCGGTCGCGGGGTCGCCGGAGTCATCGCGATGCCGCACGCGCAGCCGGTACTGCGTGTCGTACAGCAGCTGGCTCTCGCCGCTGAGGGACCCGACGAAGAGACCATCGCCGAAGTGAGCGTGCACCTTCTCCAATCCACCGATGCAGCTGGCGGTCCAGACCTGCTCATCGGTGGCGGCCACGCGGATCTCGAAATCGGTGCAGAGATGCCCGTCGCCCGGGTCGGGATCCGAGAAGGGCATGGTCTCCATGTGCACGTCCGCCGGATTGACGATCTGACCGTCCACCTCGGGTTCGTTGATCGTGGGAGTGGCGGGTGGCTCGTTGGCCATCGCACCCGAAGTGGCTCCGACGATCCACGCAGCGATCCACAGCACGACGAGCGACGACTCCCGCATGACGCCCCCTTCCGACGTTCGGTTCACGATACCCGATGAACGTCGGTCGGCACCTCCACTGTCCCTGCGAAACCGGCTGCGTCCGGCCGGTCGAACCGTTGACTTCCACCCGGGGCGATCCCACACTCGCCCGCTCCTCTCCGAAGTCGGGTGGCTCCATGCACTTCCTGCTGTCGCTCTCACGCGGGATCGACCGGCTGAATCGCCAGGTCGGACGGGTGACGTTCGTCGCCATGGTCATCGTGGTGCTGGTCGGCGCCTACAACGCAGTGGCCCGAAAGCTCGAGAGCCAGATCGACGCGACCCTCACCTCGAACGCGATGTGAGCTTCCTCGGATAATGCGTACACGGTGTTAGTGGGTTGAGTCGACCACGAGCGAAGCGAGTGGTCAAGACACAGAAGGCGGCGAAGCCGCCTTTCCTTGCTGGGCCGAGCGGAGCGGAGCCCCCGCTCCAGCTCAAGCGCAGCTCGGCCGCACGGGGGCGAAGCCCCCGAGGGGAGGGGGTGCGGGGGAGGGGGTTAGCTTCCTGTGGAAAACTCTCTCCGGTCATGCCGCAGCCTGTTCCTCAAAGCTGCGCGGGCTCTGGTAGCCGATCGACGAGTGCAGCCGTTGGGTGTTGTAGAACATCTCGATGTACTCGAAGAGACTCGCGCGTAGCTGCCTGAGAGTCTCGTACGACTCGTGGTACACGCGCTCGGTCTTCAACGTTCCGAAGAAGCTCTCCATCGCCGCGTTGTCGTAGCAGTTTCCCTTTCGGCTCATGCTTCCCTCGATCCCGTGGCGAGTGAGCTTCTCTCGATACGCCGCAGAGGCGTACTGACAGCCCCGATCGGAGTGGAAGATCTCTGGAGCAGGCCGAGTCTCGAGTGCGTTATCCAGCGCTCGTATCGCCAGGTCGGCATCGGCTCGGTCGCCGACTGCCCAACCGACGACCTTCCTCGAGTAGAGATCGAGAACCGCGGCGAGGTAGCACCACTCCTGACCCACCCTCAAGTATGTGAAGTCACCGACCCAGACTTGGTTCGGTCGCGTGATGTCGACGTCCGGAAGTCGGTTCTCGAACACCGGTTGCTCATGGCGAGAGTTCGTCGTCTGCGGGCGCCAGAAGCTCTTCACGCTCTTGGACCGGATATCGTTCTCCCTCATGAGCCGCTCAACACGTCCTCGACTGCAGGGTATCGCCCGTCCTACCAATGCCCGATGAACCCGGGGCGATCCATACGTCCCTCCGCTTTCCGCGTGAATCTCGAAGATGTGCTCGAGAATCTCAGCATCTTCCCGGGCCCTCTTCGAGGAGCCGCGGGTGAGCCAGCTGTAGAAGCCGCTTCGGGAGACCTTCAGAACCTCGCATGCCTGGCTTACCTCGAAGGTCTCCCGATTTTCGAGGATGAACTGATATCTCAGCTCTCGTCTTTCGCGAAGTAAGCCGTCGCCTTTTTTAAGATCTCACGATCCATCTTCACCTTCGCGAGCTCCTTACGGAGCTCCCGAACCTCTTGCTCGAGATCCAGAACTGACTTCTCGCCCTCTGCCGGAAGCACGCTGCCATTCGCGGTCAGCTTCTTCTTCCATGTGTGAAGCAGGTTCTCGTGAATCCCAAGCGCCTTCGAGACTTCAACGACCGATCGCCCGTGTTCGACAACCTGTCGAACCGCCTCGATCTTGAACTCGTTGGTGTACTTCCGTCTGGGCTTCCCCATCGTTCACGTCCTTCCAGGAGACATTGTCCCCTCTTAGGCCGTGTCCACAATCCCCGGGGAAGGTCAAAGTATGAGCCAATACGACTGCGTTTCGCCGGAAGTACTGGCCTTGAAATCTCGGACTCTCGCCGCGAAAGCAGTTTTTCAACGGACTGCCAAGGGTCATCTCGAGAACAACTTGGCATTCTGTGGTGCAGAACTGCCGCAAGTTTGGTCGGTCGCAACGAGGGAGCGAAGACGCGGTAGAGATGCCCCGCAGAATGCCAAGTTATTCTTGAGACGGGCCCAAGGGTCGCCCCGACAGCAACTTCGAACTGCGGCTTACATCGGTCGAGAATGATGAAGCTGGTCTCGAGACGGCCCCAAGTGCAATGGGTCTCAAGGACTGAGCGAACAGGACCCGTCGTAGCGGACTCGGATCTCCCACTCGCACGTGACCTCATGGGTCTCCGGGTCCGTCACTGTCGTACAACTCTGAGAGACA
>JAGQRC010000380.1 GCA_020425835.1 Planctomycetota bacterium
GCCGACGCACCCGCGCGTCTATAGCACAGGGCGCCGAAGGAGGGCTCGTTGAATCCGCCGCCGCGCATCGCCGTCGTCATTCCCGCGCTCAACGAGGCGCCTTCGATCCCGCTGGTGCTCGCCGACCTCCCGGCCGACCTCGTCGCCGTCGCCGTCGTTTGCGACAACGGCAGCACCGACGGCACGCCCGAGGTCGCGCGCGGCGCCGGCGCCGTGGTCGTCCACGAGCCCGAGCGAGGCTACGGCGCCGCCTGCCTCCGAGGGCTCTCGCATCTCGCCGCGGATCCACCGGACATCGTCGTCTTCCTCGACGGGGACTACTCCGACCATCCCGAACAGCTCACCGAGCTCATCGACCCGATCGTCTCGAATCGCACCGACCTCGTGATCGGCTCGAGAATGAACCCCGGCTGCGAGCCCGGTGCGCTCCTCCCCCAGGCCGCGTTCGGCAACCGTCTCGCGGTGTTCCTGATCCGGTGGCTGTTCGGACACCGCTACACCGATCTCGGTCCGTTCCGCGCGATTCGTCGGAAGAGTCTCGATCGGCTGGGCATGGTCGACACGAACTTCGGCTGGACCGTCGAGATGCAGATCAAGGCGGTACAACGTGGGCTTCGAATCGCCGAGGTGCCGGTTCGGTATCGAAAACGGGTCGGACGCTCCAAGATCACCGGAACCGTCAGCGGGACGATTCGCGCCGGCTACAAGATCCTCTGGACCATCGCTCGGTACCGGGCGTAACGTCGGCCGCCCCGTCCTCCGTCGACGGTCAGTCCCTCGCCGCGGTCTGCACGTCTTCCGGGGACGGTGTGAACTGCAGGAGCGTCCGAGCGAGCCCGGGATCGTCGGACTCGATCTTCACGATCCCGATGTTCGCCGCGTAGACCACGCTGTGACGAGTCGTGATCTCCCGGTCGCCACCGACGCGAATCGTATTCGACGCCTCGACGACGAGGTAGTCGTGCAGGGTGCCGGCCGGCAGCGTGAGCGGATCCTTCGGTCGACGGAGCTCGCGAACGAACGCGATCGATTCCTTCTCCCACTGCCAGCGCTCGCCATCCGACAACGGGTACCGGAGCGCGACCTCGCCCGGAGGTGCGGTGGCGAACCCGTTGAGGAGGTCCCCACCCTGCAGGTAGGCGTACCGAGTGAAGCCCCTCGGCTCGCCCTCCCCCCGGACTCGGATCTCGATCTTCCACCCGCCACCATCGAGAGGAGTCAGGGAGACGACCTCCCATTCTTCGCGGCGACCCTCGGACAGCTCGTAGACCCAACGCGCGCCGACGCCGTGCGGGAAGTAGCGCGCCAGCGACGGATAGGCGATCGCCGTCAACGCCTCCGAGCCGTTCTTCTCCTCGGACGGTTCGCGAGTCGCGACCTCAGTGTCTCCGGTCAGTTGATCGGGACTCTTGCGTCGCAGGAACAAGCCGTTGAGCTCGGCGATCCGCTGGGAGATCTCCTCGGTCCCGTGCCCACGCGCCTGCATCTCGTCTCGACAGATCGACGTGAACCGATCGAGGAGACCGTCCCGCTGCTCCGGGAACGCATCGCGAAGGATCTCTGCGAGGCGCAGGACGCGCAGCGTCCGATGCATCGCCACATCCTCCCGCGCACGGTCGAAGACCGGTCCGAGCGACTCCGACAGATGGGCGGATCGAGCGGTCGGTGACCAACGCTTCGCCTCGTCGAAGGCCAACGCGGCACGGTCGAGCTCGCTCCGAGCGGCGAGCTTGCAGCCGATCTCTTGGAACCGTTCGGCCACTCGGTCGCGGGACTCCCCTTCGACGCGCAGGATACCGGCGCTCGTGCTCGCCCAACGACGCAAGGAATCGAAGTCGTCGCGCGACAAGCCTCGACGGAGATGGTGCTCCTCGAGCGCAACGCGTCGCGCCTTCCATTCGCTGTCGCGACCGGGGTCGAGTTCCAGCAACGCAGCGAGCGCCACGAGAGCCTCCTCGGTCCGGCCACTGGTCTCGCACTCGCGGAGACGGCGCTCGAGAATCCGGATCTCGACGGGACGCGCTTCCGCCCGCGCCCACGGAAGTCGTGTCTTGAGTTCTTCGATCGCGACCTGCGCCGCTTCCCAGTCGGAGGCCGCGAGGGCCATCTCCGCACGATGGAGCAAGCGGCCTTCGCGGCACCAAGGACTCCGCAGCAGCGGATCGCGCGCGATGACCCGTTGCCACGCACGATCCGCCCGAACGGCGTCGACACCCCACCAGAGGGCGACGGTCTCGTACTCCGCGCGGTCCGTGCTGTACTTTCGCGCCAGCGCCTTCTCGGTGACCTCGATGGCACGTCGCGCGAATCCGGCCCGACGATAGCAGGTGGCCGCCACTTCGAGCGCCAGGGCATCATCGTTGGCCATGGACTCCAGCCATAGACCGAGCGCGACCGCAGGCTGATTCTGCCCGCGTTCCGACAGCAACTGCGCTCGAAGGATCTGCGGCGCGGGCCAGGTCGGCTCCAAGTCGAGCAGCTTCTCGGCGGTGCGGATCGCGAAATCCCAGTCCCCGCGCGTTGCTTCCGCCATGCAGCTGCGGAAGACGGCGAGGTTCTCCGCGGCGATGGCGGAGGAGTCCAATCGCTGCTGGAGCGCGCTCAAGACCTCGCTGGTCGCGATGGAGGTCGTCCAGGTCTCCTCCGGCCGAGGAGTCTCGACACCGGCCGGCGTCGACTCGTCGACCTCGATCGTCGTGAAGACGTCGTCGTGCGGGATCTCGACGATCCGCTCCCCGACTTCGAGACGGTAGTCGCCGTGCGCGGTCGGCTCCAGGAGCTCACCGGTGATGGTCTCTCCGCTCTTCAGCCGGAACGTCACACGTTCGGCAGCGGGTCCGGGGGCCGCGACGAGCGCCACGAGGATCGCAGCGAGGGACCACTGCGCGACTGGCCTTCGAAGCATGGATCGACTTCTTCCTCGAAGAGTGCACCGAAGATGCGAAACGTATTGCTACTTCGGTCGCCGTCGTTCGAGAGCTGAAGACTATCGCGATGGAGAACGGCAAATCGGGCCGCTCGGACCGGCGAGATCGGCCGTCACGATCGGGTGGCGCGGCTTATCGGAGCGTCACTGCGCTTCGTCGGGCGCCTTGGCCTCGGCCTTCGGGGCCTTCTTGCGGTCCCGGATCTTGGACTCGATGTCCTGGGGCAGCGTGAATCCGCGCTCGGTTCCCGACGCGACGAGCTGGTCGAAGAACTCCGACTCGCCGTCACGGAGCGGAGCGGCGCCCACACAGTCGAGGAGCCACGTCACCGTGCTCTCGAACGCCGACGGCGACGTCACCAGCGGACCCACGGCGGCACTCGCCGCCGCGAAATCCCCGGCGCTCAGTCCGGCGAGCACATTGGCCCGCGCGTCGGCTCGGGATCGGAACCGGTCGAACAGCTCCTTCGCGGAGTCCGCGCCACCGATCGCATCGGAGTCCTGCTGTGCGCGCACTTGGATCCTGCGATAGCTCAATCGTGCCTCATCGATCTGCGCGGAGGCGTCCGTCGAAGTCTCCAAGGCGGCGAGGATCCCGTGCTCGATCTCGACCCACTGCGTGAACGAAGTTCCCCGCTGATCCGCCGACTCCGCGGGCCAATCCCGAACGAGGATCGCGGAGACATCCTGACGCCCGATCGCGTCTTGGAACCAGGGTTGGATCTCCGGAGGAGTCACCGTAGCGTCGACGATCAAGAGGTCGTGGAGCGCCTCGATCGAGCCTTCGGCGCCATTGACGACGAGCTGCACCGCGCAATCGAGCGCTCGCGCCCGGACGGCGCCGTCCGTGCGGGAGATCAACAGCGACAAAGCATGGAGCGCCGCCTCCCCGCCGATCGACCGGATCGCCTCCAGCGACGCGAGACGATCCGCCTCGACGACCTGTGCGTCCGAGGCGAGCCGGTCCAGGATCGCGAGGCCCTCCGGGATCCGCAGGTAGTCGATCCCGGCGATCGCCTTCGACACGAACGGACTCGCTCGATCCTCGACGAGCCGGGCATAGAACGCGAGGATCGTTCGTTTGCCCTCCGGCGAGAACTTGTCGAGTCCGTTCCCCCGGAACACCTGGAGGACGAGATCCTTCACGGTGTCGTCGTTGGAGATCTCGAAGATCGCGAGAAGGTTCGGCAACGCTTCGGCGGAGAAGCAGGAGCTACGCAAGGTCTCGAGGATCTGGACGACGAGCGTCGCGTCGACCTTGGCCCAGGTCGGTCGAGCCCCCGAGCGCTCCCCGACCTCTTCGCGGAGAAGCTGCTCGAGCTCCGAGCCGAAGTCTGCACCGAGCTCACCGGCCACGCGAATCGCCGCCAGTCCGAGGGACCGATCCGTGATCGTCGACTCCGTGCGACGAACCCGGGCGATCAGGCCGCGCAAGAGCTCCATCACTTCCGGCTCGTTCCGGAACGCCGGCATGTCTCCGATCGCTTCGAGCGCGAGTTCCCGGATCTCGATCTTCTCGGAGGGGTCCGCCGCGAGTTTGAGGGACTCCTGGAGCAAAGAGTTCAGTTGCTTGCGTCGACCGGCCTCGTCCACTTCCGAACGGGCACGGAGCTCGTGGGCGAGGGAGCGAATGCGATGGATCGCGTCGATCCGAATGGTGTGGAGGCGTTCCCTCGCAAGCCCCTTGAGCAACCAGTTCTTCAGCGCCTCGTCGTAGTCGGCCATCGCGACGGCCGCTTCCTGCCACACCTCGAGCCGCCGCTGCTCCTCGATCGAGGCGA
>JAGQRC010000381.1 GCA_020425835.1 Planctomycetota bacterium
AGTCGATCGATCGCAGTACCAGAGCCGGACAGATTGCACAGCATTCCGGGTTCTCGTAATGGGCGAGAATCCGTTGAAAATGCAAGGTCCGGATTATATCAGTGCCCCCCGATGCGTCAACAAGACCGCGCCGGTGGGCGCCCCAAACCTCAACCCGGCCAGCACCTATACGTCGACGCGACCCGCGGGGTGGCCGGCGACATGCTTTTGGCGGCACTGCTCGATCTCGGGGTCGAGGAGGCCGCCGTTCTGGAGCCCCTCGCGACCGCCCTCCCCCCCTTCGAGGTGACCGTCGAAGCGGTGAACGTTCGGGGGATCCGGGCCCGGTCCTTTCGCGTCGCCGCCGAAGTGAACCCTCCGCACCGGACCTTTCGGTCGATCCGATCGCTGATCGAGGCATCGGCCCTCCCAGCACCGGTCCGACACCGAGCGGTCGAGATCTTCGGCGCGCTCGCCGTCGCCGAGGCCGAGGTCCACGACACCGATCCGGAGACCGTCCACTTCCACGAGGTCGGTGCCCTGGATTCGCTCGTCGACATCATCGGAGTGGCGCTCGCGATCGAGATCCTCGCGCCGAGCCGAATCACGTTCTCCGCGCTCGCGCTGGGCATGGGGACGGTCCGCACGCGTCACGGAGTGTACCCGGTCCCCGCGCCTGCGACGCTCGCGCTCCTGCGCGGATTGCCGACCGTTCCCTTCCCGGTGCCGCGCGAGGTCACGACGCCGACCGGAGCGGCCCTGGCCCGTGTCCTCGCGGATGGTTTCGGCCCTCCCCCCGCCGGCGTGCTCCACACCCACGGCTACGGGGCGGGGACCCGAGAGGCGGCGCCCGACGAGCCCCCCAAGCTCCTCCGAGCGTGGACCTCCACGCCTTCGGGATCGGTCGAGGACGCTGCCGACGGGGAACGAGTCGTCGTCCTCGAGACCAATCTCGACCACCTCCCGGGAGAAGACCTCGGTTTCCTCCTCGAACGATGCCTCCAGGCGGGTGCGCTCGACGCCTTCGCGATTCCCACCGTCGCCAAGAAGTCTCGGCCCGGCCACCTCTTCACCATCCTGGCGACTCCGGAGACCGCCGCGGCCCTGGAGACGCTCTTGTTCCGGGAATCGGGTACGCTGGGCGTTCGACGTCGAGTGGTGCCGCGCCGGTCGTTGGCCCGAGACACAGTGGAGCTGCGTCTCCGCGATCATCGCCTCCGGTTCAAGCGATCCGGTCTCGACGGAGAGTGGATCCAGGCCACTCCCGAGTACGACGACCTCCGCGCGATCGCGGAGTCGACCGGGATCCCACTGCGGCAGCTCCGTGTCGAAGCTGGCGCGTTGATCGGACACGCCCTCGGACACGCCCTCGGACACGCGGACGACCGGGAAGACCGGGACGACAGAGGGACGCGCTGAGGTCGAGACCCGAGCCCGGTACCGAGTCCCCGTGCCGGGTCGACACGAAGGTCCGAGACTCCACGGATCGTGAGCTCGGACGCACGATCGAGGGCGCGGAGTCCCGAGGATGAGCATGGGGAGCCCCGAGGATGAATAGTGATGACCCATCCCCGTCCGGCCCGCCCGTTCGCCGCCCCGAGGGTGTGGGCCACCCGGGATCCGGCGCGGCTGAATCCGCCGAAGAGCCCCTTCTGTCCCCGCAACTCGGTGGTGCGCTCGACGAGTCCGAGCAGGAGGACCTCGAGTGGATTCGGCGGACGTTGGCCGGCGACAAGTCGGCCTACGACCAGCTCTACCTGAAACACCGCGAGCGGGTGTTCGCGATCGTCCACCGGGTCATTCGCAACCGGGAGGACGCGCTGGAGGGCGTGCAGGAGGTGTTCATCAAGATCTACCGAGCTCTGCCGCGGTTCAAGGAGACGCACCCGTTCGGCGCTTGGCTCTACCGTATCTCCGTGAACCATGCGATCGACATCTACCGCCGGCGCAGAACCCGTCGCGAGCAGCAGTTCGACCAGGAGTACACCGTCGCCCGCGACGACCAACCGGTCCACTCCCGCTTCCCGAATCCGGAGAAGGAGCTGGACCGCCGCGAAATCTCACGACGCATCGTCGACGCGTTGTCGAAGCTCAACGAGGATCAGCGCGACGTCTTCGTGCTATTCTCGTACCAGGGACTCAGCTACTCGGAGATCTCGGAAACGCTGGGAATCCCCATCGGAACGGTCATGTCGCGGCTGTTCTACGCGCGGCGCAAGTTGCAGGAGGTGCTGCCCGCGCACTGGGATCCGGGCGGACCCATGACCGCGCGGAAGTCGAGTCGCGAAGGCCAAGCGACGGATCGAGAGAAGGACCGATGAGCGACGACCTGGATCCACCGGGCCGGAGCCGAGCGTCGAGCGGGAAACGCTGGCTCGACCGAGATCCGGAAAGATCGGAGGATCCCGAAGGAGCGGAGATCCTCGCTCTGATGCTCGCCGAGAACCAGCGCGAGTTGAGCGAGTTCGAGGCTCGCCGGATCGAAAGCTACGTCAACCGCACGCCGGAGCTCCGCGCATACCTCGAGGGGTCGAGCTCCGCTGCGCGAGCACGAACGGATGCGATTCACGCGCTCCTCGGATCCGAGCTGGACTCGGATCTCGCCGCGGCGACCGCCGAGGAGTGGAGGCGTGTCGACATCGCGGTCCATGGTGGCCTCGTCGACCCCATCGAGGGCGCGCCGCGTCGGGACGAACGATCGAGTCCCGCGCCGCTTCCCGCCGCGCGCGACGCGGCGACGGTGGTCCCGCTCCCGGAAGGTGCGCGACCTCCGAGTTCGTACTCCGCATGGCAGACCGTCGCAGCCGTCGCCGCGTGCCTGCTGCTCGGGTTCTTCGTGGTCCAGAAGGCAAGCGAGTCCGACCCGAAGAGTTCCCCCGAGATCTCCCAGGGTCGGGATCCCTCGGCGCCGTACGAACCGGGGCCGAACGAAGTCATCATCACCGAGCTCCCCGACGACGTGATCGACGTGCAGATCGACGACGTCGACGGAGCGCTCATGATCTACGTCACCTCCGGCTGAGGGGATCCGTTGCCCATGCCTCGTCACCGACCGCTCCCCCTGATCGTCGCCGTCGCGCTCGGTTGCCTCGTGTCGGGACTCACGCTCTCACGGGCGGACGAACCGCCGAAGAAGACGGACGAAGAGAAAGAGGACTACGTCCTCCTCCACGTGATCGCCTCGGAGGCAGGCCGCGAGGGCAAGCCGCAGGAGATCCCGAAGGCGTTGAAGCCGTTCGAGAAGAACCTCCATCGGTATGACTTCCGGAAGTTCGAGCTCGCCGGATCGAAGACGATCCCGCTCGAGAAGAAGACGACGACGATCACTCTGCCGAAGGGGTTCGGAACGGTGCTGCTCTCTTCGGCGGGACGAGGTTCGGTGAAGGTGGACCTCCAAGGCCCGGACAAGAAGACTCGGTTCGCCGGGACGCTTCCCGTGAAGACTCAGTACTTCCTCGCGACCGACAAGATGCGAAACGACAAGGGGGAGCAGTACATCCTGATCCTCGTCCGGAAGCAGCCCGAGAAACCGAAGCCCAAGCGGTGACCTCGTCGACGCGCCTCCGATCGGATCGAACTCCGATCGCGTGCCGCGTCCATCGGATGGACCGCATCCTCCGAGATACTCGGAACTCCGGTCCGGGACTCCCCGCGGGCGGGTCCGGAAGGACTCCGTCCCACTCACACCATCGGTCCGGATGGCCGATATCGAAGTCATGCACAGCTACCGCATTGGACTCATCGGACTCGGGACGGTCGGGCTCAGCTTCGCCGAGCTCCTGACTCGCTTCGGCGACGAATGCTCGCAGTCGTGCGGTCGCTCGTTGGAGCTTCGACGAGTGGTCGTCCGAGATCGAGACCGAGCGCTGGCACGTTGGCAGGCGGCGCTCCCGACGGTCCCTCCGCCGAAGTGGACGGGAGAGGTCGATCGAGTCGTCGGCGCGGACGACATCGATCTCGTCGTGGAGCTGGTCGGGGGGGTCGACTTGCCGCGCGAGTGGATCCGACGAGCGTTGAAGTCCGGGCAAGATGTGGTCACCGCGAACAAGGCGGTGCTCGCAGCGCACGGCGAAGAGCTCTTCGAGATCGCCGACAAGTTCGGTCGCTCCCTGCTCTTCGAGGGGGCGGCGGCCGGGGCGATCCCCATCCTGCAGGTGATTCGAGAAGGACTCACCGCGGGCCCCATCACCTCGCTGCAGGCGATCCTCAACGGGAGCACGAACTGGCTGATCGGTGCGCTCGGACAGGGTCGATCGATGGCCGAGGCGCTGGACGAAGCGCGGGAGCGCGGTCTCGTCGAGGCGGACCCGACCCTCGACATCGCGGGAACGGATGCCGCGCACAAGCTCGCGTTGATCGCTCGGCTGCTCACCGGACGGCGCGTCGACTTCGCCGCCATTCGCTGTGAGGGGATCGCCGACCTCGGACCGGAGGACCTCGCCTTCGGGTGTCGGCAGGGTCTCGAGCTCCGCTTGGTCGCACACATGAGCACCCGAGAGCCGGGACGCGCCGAGCTCGGCGTCTTCCCCGAATGGCACGCGAAGGACCATCCGCTGGCGAGCATTCACGACGAGAACAACGCGGTGATCCTCGAGGGACCGACCTTCGGCTCGCTGATGTTCGTCGGCCGCGGCGCGGGCGGCAAGCCAACGGCCGGCAGCGTGATGGCCGACACGGTGCGGGCCGCCCGAGGGGCGGGGCGGATCTCCTCGACCAAGCAACGA
>JAGQRC010000382.1 GCA_020425835.1 Planctomycetota bacterium
TGTCGTTCGCCCGGAGCGCGACGCCGAACGCCACCGGTGCGCCGGCATAGGTCGAGTTGTGGATCGCCCAGTAGCGCACGTTGCGGCGCGCGAGCATCCCATCGACCGGGAGCTGGAAACCGGTCGTTGTTCCATCGCTGGCGTCCACCCGGAGGAAGCGCGTCATGCGTCGGTCGAAGAGCGCTCCGGCGCCGATGTCGATCTGCTGGAAGCCGGTGCCGATCTCCGGCACCGCGCTGAGCCCGAGCATGTAGTGGCCGACGAAGAGATCCGTGGGCAGGGGATCCATCGCCTGCTCCGGATGGACGAACGACCCGATGATCGTCCCGTCCATGCGGAGGTGGTAGACGAGAGCCTCCTCGAGCTCGAGCGCGATCCACGATCCGTTGCCGCCATCACCGTTCGGGTCGAACAGGAGTGAGCCGATCCAGGGGGGATTGTCGGGGTCGGGCACCGGGATCTGCAGCGCGACCGGGGCCGCCACCGGACTGCCGGTGAGGTCGACCTCCGCCAGCGTCGAGTCGTAGGCGTTGACGAGGAACAGCGTGTTCGTCGATGCGCGATAGGCGATGCCGGTCAACTCGTCGTCGACGCCCGTGAACGGACCCTGGAACGTGGAGACGAAGTTGAAGTCCTTGTCGTAGGACCAGACCGTGTTGTCGACATCGGTGATCCAGAGGAACTGCGACGCGTCCTCGGTGATGTCGATCGGGAAGTAGACGCCCGGGAGGTCGGCGGCCGCCAACACCTGTCCCACACCGATCACGTCCGTGCAGGCCAGCGGCTTCGTCGCGAGACTCCCTTGTTCCGCGACCACTTCGTAGCGGTAGACATCGTCGGCGAGACCTTCGTCGAGGAACGATGTCGCGGATCCGGGGAGGGTCTGGATCAACGCTCCGTTGCGAAAGAGCTTCACCGTATCGTAGGTCTGGGCGGTGACCCACTCGATCAGGATGTCATCGTCCTGGGCCTGACAGCCCACGTCGAGCAGCTCGGCGATCGGGGGGAGCGCACCGTCGATGATGAACAGTGAAGCGCTCGACTCGTTCGTGCCGTAGATCGCGGCCACGGGCGAACCCGATGCCGGCACGTAGGTGGCGCGCACGATACCGCCGACGTTCGTCGCCGCCGCGCCGGTCAGGGGGACATCCAATCCGGTCGGGTTGCCGTCGACGTCCAGACGATGCACCACACGTTCTCCGAGGGTCTCGCCGACCAGATCGATGCCGACGAGATCACCCGCGAGGTCGAGCACCAGGTCGATCCCTCCGGTCGGGGCGCCGGAACCGAGTCCGGGATAGCCATCCGGATCATCGGGGTGGACGAAGCTCCGAAGGATGTTCCCGAAGAGATCGAACTCGTAGACGAGAGCGCCGACGCTCTCGACGACGTAGAGGCTTCCCTGACCGAAGTTGCCGTTGGGATGGAACGCCATGCCTCGGAGGACCGGTTGCCCGAGCGGATTCACGACCGGGAGCGGCTGGAGCGTCAGGTCGATCCCCCCGGGAATCGGGATCCCGATCTTGTCGACTTCGAGCAGCTGGAAGGTCTGGGGCTCGACGAGCAGCAGCGAGTCGTTCGGCGGGTAGTAGGCGATACCGGTCGAGCCGTCCGAGCCCGCGAACGGTGTGACGAACTCGCCGAGGAAGTTGAGCTCGGCGTCGAAGTGTCGGACGACTCCATCGATGAACGACGGCACCCAGAAGGTCCCGTCGGTGGGATCTCGCGTGATGCCCTCCGGCGCGAGGCCGACGAACGATCCCGTCCGGAGCAGTTCGCCGGATTCTCCCACGACGAGAGAGGAGAGCGACAGGATCACCAAGAGGGCCAGAGTTCGCGCGATCGGGGCGAGGTGGCGAGGCGTCTCCATGACGTTCTCCTTGTCGGGCCGTCCGGCTTCTCGGATCCAACCGAGCATGTGTCGGATGGAGAACATGTTACGTCTCGACGGCGCACGCGCGAGCCGGAAAACTGCCGCCGCCGGACGGAGTCGAGGGAGTGGGAGGGAGCGGGATGGTGGTCCCCTCCGTAGACTCGCCTCCGCGGCTCACGGTACAACGGTGTGCTCGGTGAAGTTCGGGGAGATCCAAACGACCGCGACGACGACGCGGAAGGGGGTCTCCGAGAGGAGATCCCACCCGTGACCCGCTTGATACTCCAGTGCTCGTTGGTCATCGCCCTCGTCGGCGTCGACCTCGGAAGCCGTCGGTCCGCGTTGTTCGCGCAGGATGTCGAAGAGCCCGCGGCCGAACAGGAGGACCCCGACGCCGAGGAGGCTCCGTCCGAGTCCGCCCGTCTCCTGGAGCGGGCCCAGTCAATGTTCGTCTCCGCACCGCAGGCGGGGTCGCGCGGGCTGACCGACGAAGCGATCGAGCGGCTCCTCGAGTGCGAGTCGTTGTTCGACGAGATCGTTCGCTATCACCCCGACAGCCCGGAGTGCTTCCCCGCGTTGTTCGGCCGATCCGAGTGCCGGCGTCGACTCGCTCGGGACGAGGAGGCGCTCGCGGGGTTCGAGTCCCTCGCTCGCCGACGCCCTCCGGAAGATGAGGAGGAGTACTGGGGGGCTCGAGTTCAGGCGGCGCTCGGCGATGCCCGCCGGACACTCGAGAGCTGGGACGAGGCCCTCGCCGCCTATCGCGCCGGCTTCGAGCGTTACCCGGATTCGGGAGAGTCACCCCGCTGTCGCTACGGCGCCGGGATCTGCTTGCGGGAACTCGGTCGGTTCGACGAGGCGAAGGTGGTGTGGGCCGATCTCCAGCGGCTCGTCGGCCCGACGGACCCCTTCGCGCGTCGCGCGGGCGAGGAGTTCGGGACGCTGGCACCGGTGCTCGAGCGCCTGCGGCCGTTGCTCGCCGAGTACGAGCGCAAGCGCGAGAAGCTCGACCGCGCCCCGTACAAGGAGAAGGTCGCGGCGCGTCGTGAGGTCGCGCAAGTACTCACCCGCATCGGCGACGTCCGTTGCCGCGAGTCGCAAGCCTTCCTGACCCAGTTGCTCGCGGAAGCGCCCGTCGACCTGCGACCCGAGATCGTGCTTCCGCTCCTCTCCGCCGGCGGCGCGGACGCCGCACAGAAACTCCTCGAGTCGGTCCGCGACTATCCGGTCGCCACGCAGCGGACCATCTTCGATGGCATTGCGCGTCGCCACGCTCCACCCCGCAGCGTCGAGATCGCGACCGACGTCGCCGCGAAGGCGCAGCCCCTCGTCGTCGAGTCGGCGATCCGGTTCCTCGGCCGCCTCGGCACGGCGCCGGCAGCCCGCGCTCTCCTGGAGCTGATCCCGAGCGGTCGCCGCGGTTCGTCGAACGACTCGACGGGGCTGATCTCTCGGATGCTGCGTCGTCTCTCCGATCCCGATGCTTGGTCGGCGATCATCGACGGCGGACTCCGCGTGCCCCCGGCGGGGACCCTCCGTCGACGTGCGGTGGCCGAGGCGCTGGGGTACTCGTACCTGCCGAACGCCGGAGAGATCCTGGCCGAGTTCGCGGTGGACAAGGACCTCGAGGTCGCGGTCGCGTGCGTCGAGTCGCTCGGACGTCTCCGAGCGCAGGAGTGGATCGGCGTGATCATCGCCCAGGTTCAGAAGCAGCGGCGGTACGAGCCGATGGTCCGCGCGGGCGCCGAAGCGCTCGGTCACCTCGACCCGACCGAGGCCGCCGAGCTTCTGATCGTGCTCTGGAAGAGCCCGAGCTTCGCGATTCGGACCCTCGTCGTGCGGGCGCTCGGGAAGATCGACAGCGACCCCGCGCAGCGCATCGTGATCGAAGCGCTCGCCGATCCCGCGTGGCAAGTCCGACGCTCGGCGCTGCGCGCCTGCGGTCGCTTCCCGTCCGTCGCGTTGGTCGACGCGTTGATCGAACGCCTAGCGGCGGAGACCGGCGCGCTCCTTCCCAAGATCGCCAAGCTGCTGATCACGCTGACCGGCGTCGACCTCGGCCCGAACGCCGTCGCGTGGCGCGAGTACTGGGCGGTGGAGCGCGAGCACTGGGATCCGCGGACGATCGCCGAGAAACCCGAGGACAGCGCGTCGCACACGTTCCGGAAGAAGGCGGACGCGAGCAAGGCGGAGTCCCCGACCTACTTCGGAGTGGAGATCATCTCTCGTCGCGTGGCGATCATCGTCGACGTCTCGGGCAGCATGAGTGGTCCGGTGACGGTGGAGCGCGAAGGCGGTGGCAGCGATCAGACGACGAAGATCGAGCTCGCCAAGAGCGAGCTGATCGGCGCGATCCAGAAGCTGCGCAAGGGCACTCATTTCAACGTGGTGCGGTTCAACGGGACCTTCGCGTCGATGGGCAAGTCGCTGATCAAGCTGTCCCCGAAGTCGTTGAAGAAGGCGCTCGAGTTCGCTCGGGGTCTCTCCGCCGGAGGGGGGACGAACATCTACGACTCCCTCGAGTTCGTTCTGCAGGCGGGTGAGGTCGACACCGTTTTCCTCTTGTCGGACGGTGCGCCGTCGGCCGGGAAGTACACCGACACGCGCCGGATCCTCGAGGAGATCGAGCGGCTCAACGCGACCAGCCAAGTGACGATCCATACGATTGCGATCGGCTTCGACTCCGAGCTGATGCGACGGCTGGCCGCCGAGAACGACGGGAAGTCCATCGTGGTCGGTGTCGGCGGCCGTTGAGCTCACGCTGGGGGATCGAGGGCCGCATTCCGGCCCAATCTCCCGATTTCCGATCAAGTCTCGCCCCAGCCGTCC
>JAGQRC010000383.1 GCA_020425835.1 Planctomycetota bacterium
CTCGTGCCGGTAGTACCAACACCGGACCCGCTGGCAGAGGTTGCCGCCGAGCGTGCCGACGTTGCGGATCTGCGGAGTCGCGGACCGCTCGATCGTCTGGGCGAGGGCGGGCCAGTGGGTTCGGATCTCCGAGGACTCGGCGATCGTGGCCAGCCGGGTCAGGGCGCCGATCACCACACGATCGTCACCGACCTCGATCCGATCGAGGTCCGGGATCCGCTTCAGATTGACCACCCGATCGGGCGTCTGGGTACGCTCCTTGAGCTCCCCGAGGAGGTCGGTCCCTCCCGCGAGGAGCTTCGATTCCGCGAAGCTCGACGCACTCGCGGCGACGGCTTCCTCGACCGACTTCGGCAGCGCCATCGCGAACGGCTTCATCCCTGTCGCTCCTTTCGCTCGAGTGCCTCGAGAACTCTGCGCGGGGTGATTGGCAGCGAGTGGACTCGCGCGCCCGTCGCGTTGTGAACCGCGTTGGCGATCGCGGCCGCGGTGGCGATCGTGGGGGGCTCCCCGAGCCCCATGACGTTCGTGTTGTTGTGACCCATGTGCACGTTCAGCAGCGCGACGTCGATCTTGGGGCAGTCGACCGCGCCGCAGAGCTTGTAGTTCTCGAGATCGGAGTTGAGCATGCGACCTTCGATCCGATCCATGATCCGGCGCTCGAAGAGGGCGTAGCTCACACCGCCGATGATCCCGCCGCGTACTTGGCTCTCGGCGAGCTTCGGGTTGATCAGCACGCCCGCGTCGGCCACCGCGGTGACCTGGATCACGCGAACCTCGCCGGTCTCGGTGTCGACCTCGACCTCGGCGATCTGAACCCCGGCATTGTTGGCCTCGAACCCGCCCCCGCGGATGTTCGGCCGACGCTCTTCGACGATGTCGATCTGGTCGTCGACCATCAGCGCGCACGCCTGCTCGAACGTGAGCGGCTCGATCGCGCCGCCGTCCTTCCGGACGACGTGTCCCGTTCGGAGGTCGAGATCCGCGGCGTTCCAACCCTTCGCCTCGGCGACGACCGCGAGCAACGCCTGCTTCGCTCGGAAGCCGGCGAGTCGTGCGGCCGGGGTGAGCGTCGGAGCCGTCGTCGAGCCGCCGCTGCCGGGGCCGACCGGGTCATCCGTGTCGCCGATCGCGGTCTTCACCTTCGTGATGTCGAGACCCAGCTCTTCGGCCGCGCACATCCCCATGATGGTCCTCGTGCCGGTCCCGATGTCCTGGGCTCCGTTGCGCACTTCGACCGTTCCGTTCTTGTGGATCCGCACGCGGACCGCGGCGCCGCGGCCACCGGCGTTGAACCAGATCGTGCTGGCCACTCCGAGGCCTCGCTTGACCGGTCCCGCGTCGCTGCCCGGCACCTTGCGCCGTCGCGCGTCCCAGCCGGAGCGCTCCCGCGCGATGTCGTACTCCGCGACGCGAATCGAGTGGCGGTCGTGCTTGCGTCGAAACTCGATGGGATCCACGCCGAGTCGCTCCGCTGCCATGTCCATCATGCCCTCGAGCGCGAACACGCCTTGCGGCCACGCGGGGGCGCGCAGCGCTCGGGCACCGCCCGTGTTCGTGCGGACGGTGTACTCCTGCTTGTGCTTGAGGCCGAGCTCGTAGATGACGTCGTTGTGTGCGCCGGCCCCGCCGCCGCCGCTTCCCGGAGTGCCCCACGACTGGACCTTGTAGGCGGCGATCGATCCATCGTTGCGGACACCCATGCGGATCTTCTGGATCGAGTCCGGTCGGTTCCCCGCATCCGTCTGTTCCTCGCGGCGATCGAGCATCAGTCGGACCGGGCGCCCGGACTCCTTCGAGAGGAAGGCGCAGGTCACGCCCTCGCGCCCCGCTCCGAACTTCGACCCGAATCCTCCGCCGACGAACTCGGTGATCACTCGCGCAGTCTCCACGCCCACCGGTCCGTTGCGCGAGGTCAGCTCGTTCCGCACGCTGAACGTCCCCTGCGTCGACGCGTAGCAGGTGATGTGATCGCCTTCCCAGTGCATGACCGTGCCGTGCGTCTCGAGCGGGCTGTGGGTCTGCACCTGGGTCTCGAAGGTCGCTTCGATCACGTGGTCGGCGGTCGCGAGCGCGGCATCGACCTCGGCCTCACTGGGGCCCGAGTCTCGCCGGCCCCGTCGGCGCGCTTCGACGACGTTCTCCTGGTCTCCACGACCGACCTGGGGGGCGGTCTCTCGCATGGCCGCTTCGGTGGTGACCGCGAACGGGAGGACATCGTACGCGACCTCGATGGCGCGGAGTGCGGCCTCCGCTTGCTGCTCGGTGTCCGCGGCCACCGCCGCCACGCCCGTCCCCGCGTAGCGGACGCTCTTCAGCTCGAACAACTTCGTCAGGTCGAGCGCGGCCCGCACTCCGGGCATCGCTCGCGCCTTCGACAGATCGACCGCGATGACATCCGCGTTCGCGTGCGGGCAGCGCAGCATTCTCCCGTAGATCATCCCGGCGGGGCGCCGGTCGTACGTGTACTGAGCGCGACCGGTCACCTTCGCCGCCGCGTCGACGCGGTCACTCCGCTGGCCGACGAGCTCGAGTCGATCCCCCGGCTGGTAAGGAGGGATGTCGCCGCTCGGGATGACGACCTCGAGCTCCTTGTAGTTCTCTCCGAAGCCGACACGAATCTTCTGTGTTCCCGACTCGGCCGGTTGTCGAGCCTCAGAGGGTTGCACTTCGACCTCCCTGCGTCTTGGCTGCGGCACGTTCGACCGCCTCGAAGATGTTCTGATAGGTTCCGCATCGGCAGAGATTCCCCGCGATGCCCTCCGCGATCTCGGCGCGAGACGGGTGTGGATTCCGGGCGAGGAGCGCCGTGCACGCGACGATCATCCCCGGCGTGCAGAATCCGCACTGCGCGGCATCGCACTCGACGAAGGCCTGCTGGACCGCCGAGAGCGTTTCGCCGTTGGCGATTCCTTCGACCGTTCGGATCACCCTCGCGTCGACATCGATCGTCAGCAGGGAGCAAGCGTTCATCGGGAGGCCGTCGACCAAGACCGTGCAACCGCCGCACGAGCCGCGATCACAGACGCGCTTGGCGCCGGTGAGGCCCACGTGGTCGCGCAACGTGTCGAGGAGTGTCTGCCACGGCTCGATCTCGATGGTCGTCGGCGCACCGTTGAGGTTCAGGGTCACCCGAGTCTTGCCCGGTCCGACCAGCGACGGAGCCGGCACCGAGTCTTGCCCGGTCGCGAGCCCGGCCGCCCCGCCGACACCGACGGCAGCGATCGTCGCCCCTGCGCCCTTGAGGAAGGTGCGGCGACTCACGTCGGTCCACCTCTTCTCGTCGGGTCCGGGTGGTGGGAACTGTTTCTGGGTCATGCGTGCAACACCCTTCGTGGCTCGAGCCTCTGTCCGGCGCGGGGAATCGCCGCCGGTCCGGCGGCGTCGGATTCGTGTTCGAGAACACGGCTTCGGCGAAACGGTACAGTAGACGGGGGGCCGACGCTCGCGATGATCCACCGGGACCGAAGGGCCTCGACCCGCGTCGAGTGGACATCGGCCGGGGATCGGGAAGAGCTCCGCGGCGAGGAAGGACGGATCATGCCCACGCTCTGGCTCGCTCTCTCCCTGGTCGCCGTCCGCGTCGATGTCGATCGATGGATCGACTGGCGTGTTCGTGCGGTACTGCCTTCCCCGACCGAGGAGCGCTGGCGAGAGATCCCGTGGCACGATGACCTGTTGCGGGCCCGTCGCGAGGCACTGGCACGAGGGAAGCCGCTCTTCATGTGGATCATGAACGGAAGTCCGCTCGGCTGCACGTGAGACAATGGTCAACGAGACCGCGGTGCGGTCTTCAACGATCCCGATGTCATTCTCGCGCTCCGAGACTTCGTCCCCGTCGCCCAGGATGTCCAGTACACGCAGTATCGACGCTCCGACGATGAGCTCTCCGGTTACTTCGAGACCCTGATGGGGCAGGTCCGCAACTTCAACGGTCGCGACCCCGATGCGACGCGTCAAGGGTTCTACGCGTTCGACGCCGAGGGTCACGTCTACGGCGCCATGAATCGGCGCGCTCCGGAACGGTTGCTGCGACTCCTCGAACGCGCGCAGCGCGAGTACGCGGAACGCGACCACGGATCGCTCGCGCTGTCGAGCTCGGTTCCCGTGACCCGCCCCCGACCTCCCGTCGGCTCCACCGTCCTCCGGGTGCACGCGCGGATCGGACCGCTCGAACGTTCGGAGGAGAGTGATCGCGCGGAGCGCGAGGAACGCGGTCGCGGGCGTCGACGTGAAGGATCGGGTCGAACGTCGTGGCGCAACAGCGGAGTGGGGCGGGACTTCGTCTGGGTCCGACCCGAGGAGGTCCGATCGTTGCGGGCGGGGCGGATCCCCGATGCGTTCGCGGGTCGGCTCCTTCTCCTCCACTGTCTCGACTCGATACGAGGCGAGCCTGATCCGTGGAGCGCCGATGATGTCCGGTACGCGCAGCTCGAAGTCGTCGAGCGACGCGTGACGCGCGGCGGGACGGTGGTCGTGGCGCGCGGGGACTTCTTGGTCGAGAAACCGGAACGGGAGGGTGGGGATCGTCGACCCCTTCCGCCGACCGGCTACGAGGGGACGATCGAGGCCCGAATCGAGTTCGACACCGCGGGCGACCTGACGTCGTGGACGATGATCGTCGAGGGCGAGGCGTGGGGGCGCGGACGCTACACCGGAGGTGAGCCGAACGGTCGCTTCCCGCTGCGGATCG
>JAGQRC010000384.1 GCA_020425835.1 Planctomycetota bacterium
ATACTGCACCTGCGAATCGTGCAGACCCGTGAGCACGAGCATCGGCGGATAGTCCTGCGCCGCGACGTTGTCATAGGGCGAGTAGCTCATCATGTAGTCGTAGTACTCGCGCTCGTTCGGGTTGCCCCACTCGTCGTACTCGAAGGTCGTCAAGGGGATCGACTCATCGAGCATGGTCGTCACGACATCGACGAAGGGCACCGCTGCCGCCACGCCGCGGAACAGTTCCGGCTCGAGGTTGATCACTGCTCCCATCAACAGCCCCCCCGCACTTCCGCCGGAGGCGTAGAGATCGTCCGCGCTCGCGTAGCCGAGTCGGACCAGGTGATGCGCGACGTCGATGAAGTCGGTGAAGGTGTTCATCTTCTTCAACAGCTTGCCGTCCTCGTACCACTGGCGACCCATCTCGGATCCACCGCGGACGTGGGCCGTTGCGCAGACGAACCCGCGATCGAGGAGACTCACCTCGGAGCTGTTGAACCAGGGATCCGAAGGAGCGCCGTAGGACCCGTATCCTTCGAGGAGCAGGGGCGCCGAGCCATCCTTCGCGAACGCCTTGTGGTGGACGAGCGAGACCGGGATCCGGGTCCCGTCGCGTGCGGGCGCCCAGATGCGTTCCGCGACGTACTGGCTCGGGTCGTACCCGCCGCCGACCTCGCGGCGCTTCAGGAGACGCTGCTCGTGCGTCTTCAGGTGGATCTCGTAGGTGCTCGTCGGCGTCACCGGCGACGAGTAGATGTAGCGGAACCACGGATCGTCCGGCTCCCGGTTGCGCGTGGCGAAGGCGACGTAGACCGGATCGGCGAACGGGATCTCGTAGGCGGCATCGAAGTCGTTCCACGGGATGATCCGAAGCGTTCGCAGTCCGTTGCGCCGCTCCGACAAGACGAGGTGCTCGTCGAAGAGAGTGAACGAGCCGAGCAGCACATCGCTGCGGTGCGGCACCAGCTCGACCCAATCGTCGCGGCTCGTCGAGGACTCGGGCGCTCGCATCAGTCGGAAGTTGACCGCGTCCCAGTTGGTGCGGATGTAGAAGGACTCGCCGAGGTGATCGAGCGAGTAGAGGTGGTCGAGTCGGGGAGCGACGACTCGGGGGGTGCTCCAGGGATCGTTCGCGTCGATGACCCGCACTTCCGACGAGAGGGTCTGCTCCGATTCGATGACGATGAACCGGTCCGACGTCGTGCGGCCGATCGATAGCTCGAACGTCGTGTCCGTCTCCTCGAAGACCAACACATCTTCGGATGGGTCCTCGCCGAGCTCGTGCCGGTAGACCTGGTACTCCCGCAGAGTCTCCGGGTCCTTCCGAACGTAGAAGAGGGTCCGATTGTCGTTGGCCCACTCGAGGTTCGCCGACACGTCCGGGATGCGGTCCTCGAGCATCGCGCCGCTCGAGAGGTCCTTCACCGTGATCGTCGCGAAGCGTCGTCCCACCGTGTCGCAGGCCAGAGCGATGAGCCGCCCGTCGGGGCTGACCTCCGCCCCGGAGAGGGAGAAGAACTCGTGTCCCTCGGCGAGCGCGTTGACGTCGACCATCACCTGCTCATCGGTCACGTTCTCCGCGGCTCTCGCGATGTCGGTGACCGAGGCAGCGGGGCGTCGACAGAGCAGGGGGTACTCCTTCCCCTCGAGTTCCCGCTCGTAGTAGACCCACTCCCCCTCGCGATACGGCACCGAGGTGTCGTTCTCGGCGACGCGAGAGACGAGCTCCTGGTAGATCGACTCTTGGATCGGTCGCATCGGTTCGAGAGCCGCCGCGGCGTACTGGTTCTCCGCCTCGAGGTAGGCGATGACTTCGGGGTTCTCGCGTTCGCGGAGCCAGTAGTAGTCGTCGACGCGGACGTCGCCGTGCATGGTGAGGGACTCGGGGTGGATCGCCGCTCGGGGGGCGACCAGCGCCGTACCGGACGGGGCGATGGCGGTCGAAGTCGAGGTCGGCGCCGAGCTGCACGCGACGCCGCCGAGAACCAGCAGTGAGACGAACGAGAGAGCGACGCGAGACGGCATGAAGTGGTCCTTCGGTTGGGGATCGACGTGCGTCGAGATTGCACCGGAGATCGGCCCGGGCGGCAACGGGGAAGCGGCTTTCGACGATCGCGCTGGTGTCGTGAGCGACGGTGAGTCACCATTCGCCCTCCGTTCGAGCCGACCCCGGAGGGGCTTTGACCCGCGAGATCTTCCAACCCGGCAGCGCTGGTGTCTCGATTCCACCACCGCTCTTCTACGCAGGTGCGCTCGCCGCCGCTTACATCGCGGAGGTGACGTGGCCCTGGCCGATCTGGCCCGACGTCTGGGCCCGCTTCGGCCGCGCCGTGGGGTGGGGGCTGGTGATCTGGGGATCGGTCATCGACGGCTGGGCGGCGTTGACCCTGTTGAGAGCGCGGACCCCGATCCTGCCGAATCGGACCGCGCGGGCGCTGGTCGCTCGGGGGCCGTTTCGTCTCAGCCGCAACCCGATCTATCTCGCGCTGTTCGGGATCTCGCTCGGGATCGCCAGCCTGTGGAACACCTGGTGGGCGGTGATCGTGCTCCCCGGGGTTTGGCTGGTCCTCGACCTCTGGATCATCCGAAGAGAGGAGCAGCACCTCGCGACGATGTTCCCGGACGATTACGATCGGTATCGATCACGAGTTCGGCGCTGGCTCGGCCGCCGCCGGGCGGAGACGGCGATCGACCGATGACCGACGGTGCTCGCTCCCTGCGGGAACGACTTCTGGATACGACGGAGGACTTCATGCTCGAGCGGTGGACCGACCGCCTGTCTCGCTCACTCTTGCCCCTCTTCGCGCTCGTCGCTTTGCCCATGATCATCTCCGGACAGCCCGCCGGGTCCGACGAGATCGACAGCGCCGATCTCGAGTTCATCCGCTTGGTCCGGGATGGCGAAGACAGCGGTCGCCTCCAGACCGCGGTGACCACCTTGACCAACGACGAGGGCCAACAGGTGGTGCTCTACTCCGCGGTCCACATCGGGGATGCGTCGTACTACCGAGCGCTGCAGCGAGAGTTCACCACGTGCGACGCGGTGTTGTACGAGTTGATCGCGCAGAAGGGCCTGCGTCCCGAGCCGGGTGAGCGGGCCCGAGGCCTGATCACGATCTTCCAGCGATTCCTCCAGCGTGCGCTCGCCCTCGAGTTCCAGCTCGACGGCATCGACTACTCCGTGGCGAACTTCGTCCACGCGGACATGACGCCGGAGCAGTTCGCTCGGAGTCAGGAGAAGCGAGGCGAGAGTCTCCTGACGATGATGTTCCGGAGCTACATGGCCGCGTTCCAACGCGAGCTGTCCGGCAACGGCTCATCGATGACCCCGGATGCGTTGTTCCGAGCCTTCGAGAGCAAGGACCGCGCGCGTGCCCTCAAGCTGCTCCTCGCGGGCGAGTTGAGCCAGATCGAGTCCCTGATGGCCGGCTTCGATGGTCCGGACGGCGAGTCGGCGATCGTCACCGACCGCAACAAGGTGTGTATCGGGGTGCTCGAGGACGAGCTCGCCGAGAAGGGCCGGCGACGGATCGGGATCTTCTACGGGGGGGCACACATGCCGGACATGATCGCGCGCGTGAAGGCGCTCGGTTTCGAGGTCCGCCACCATCGCTTCCTGACCGCCTGGGACTGTCGATCGCCGGAGGACCGGAAGCGGGAGCGGGAGAAGAAGGAAGAGAATCTCTGAGGCGCGATGTCGTCGTCCCCGGCGCACTCCGGCGAAACGCGACGGATCCAACAGGCCTTCCCTACTGGGGACGAACCATCTTCCCCGGGACCACCCACTGGTCGAACTCCTCGGCGCTGAGGTAGCCCTTCTCCAACGCCACTTCCTTCAGGGTCTTCCCCTGTTTGTAGGCGGTCTTCGCGACATCGGCGGCCTTGTCGTAGCCGATGTGCGGGTTGAGGGCGGTGACCAGCATCAGTGACCGATGCAGGTTCTCTTCGATGCGCGCGTGGTTCGGCTCGATCCCCACCGCGCAGTTCTCGTCGAACGAGACGCAGCCGCTCGCGAGGAGGTCGATGGACTGGAGCGTCGCGTAGGCGATGACCGGCATGTAGACATTGAGCTCGAAGTTCCCCGCGGCGCCGGCCATCGACACCGTCGTCGCATTGCCGACGACTCGCGTGGCCACCATCGTCAACGCCTCACACTGCGTCGGGTTGACCTTGCCCGGCATGATCGACGAGCCCGGCTCGTTCTCGGGGATCAAGATCTCGCCGATCCCGCAGCGCGGCCCGCTCGCGAGCCAGCGGACGTCGTTGGCGATCTTGGTCACCGCGCAAGCGGCGGTCTCGAGCGCCCCGTTCAGCGCGACCAGCGCCTCTTTGCCCGCCATCTGCGCGAACTTGTTGTCGGCCGACCGGAAGGGCAGGCTCGTGCGCTCGGACAGCGAGAGCGCGACGCCCTCCGCGTAGCCCGGCTTCGTGTTCAGGCCGGTCCCGACCGCCGTGCCCCCGATCGCCAGCGCGAAGACCTGCTCGAGGGCGTTGGTGATCGTCGTCTCGCAGATCTCCAGCTGCGCCGCGTAGCCCGAGAACTCCTGTCCCAGCGTCAGCGGTGTCGCGTCCTGGAGGTGGGTTCGACCGATCTTCACGATGTCGTCGAACGCTTCCGCCTTCCGCTCCAGGGTTCCCCGGAGTCGCGCGAGCGCGGGGAGGAGCCGCCCCGTGACTTCTTCGGCGACCGCGACGTG
>JAGQRC010000385.1 GCA_020425835.1 Planctomycetota bacterium
GTCCTCCCGGGCCGTGGCTGTGTGTCATCGCCTGCTCGAAGCGCAGGAGTTGGTCGGCGAAGGGGGCGGCGGTCCGCACCACCCTCCGCTCGGGCAGCGTCACCTTGGAGACCCACTTCTCGAACTCCGCGCCGTTGAGGACGATGAGCTCGGCCGACTGGTAGTCCCCGATCGCGCCCTCATCCGGCATCCAGAAGATCGGGTCGGCGTCGGCCGGTGTGGGGCAGACCACGTGAACCCGCTCCCCCCCGATGCGCTCGGCGAAGTAAGTGGTCGGGTAGAAGGTGGTGCGAACCTCGATCACGCCGGTTCGGACCGGCTCCGGCTCCGAGGTCGTGCAGGACGTTGCGAAGCCGAGCAGGGCAAGGATCGCGGTGGCTGGGAGCGGTCGGATGCGGGTCATGGTGTCGGTCCGTTCGGGTGGGACGATCACAGGAGCCAGTGCCCCTGGATCGCGATTTCGGAGGCGATCGCCGCGAGCGCGAGCGCGGTGACCAGTCCGGCTGCGATCACGATGCCCAGCTCGGTCGCCAACAGCCGGACGACCATCATGCGACTCGCTCCGATCTTGAACAAGGTCTCGAGCTCTCGCCGGCGCACTCGGATCGTCAAGAGGACGACGAGGGTGACGAACAGGAACGTCGCCGTGGAGACCAGCAACAGGTTGGCGTCGAAGAATCGTTTGGCTTGGAAAACGAAGTCGAGAAGCTCGTCGACTCCCTCGGTCGGGACCACCGGTTGGAGCTTCTCGGATCGGTTCTCGACCCGCGCCTTCACGATCGTATAGGACTTCTGGTCGCGGGGGACGACGATGATGCCGCTCAGCGGGAGCGTCTCCGGCCCGCCATGGAAATGGAACGACTCGAGATTCGTCGCGTCGATCTCGTTGAACTCGACGACGGCCGCATTGCCGGTCACGTTGTCGCCGTCGGCGTTCAGCACCCAGTCGGGTCGATCGGCGACGTTCTGATGACCGTGCCCGATCCCGGCGATGATCCAGGCGGTCTTGGTGTCGACGAACACCGCGTGGTCATCCGCGGTGCCCGCCTCCTTCAGGACTCCCGTCACGCGCATTCGCAGGGGATAGCTCGCGGAGATCTCGTACAGTTTCTCGGTGTCCGAGATCACGTGGCCGCCGACCTCCACTCCCAACTCTCGGGCCACGGTCGCGCCGAGGACCGCATCGCCGAGGATCAGCGGCCAGTGCCCCGATTCCAGCGCGAGGTGGCGGAACTCGAAGTAGTCGAGGCTCGTCCCGACGACCGGGAACCCCTTCACGGAGTGGTGCACGTACAGCGGGATCGCCGCGGCCCGGCCGTCGTGCGAGATCTCCTCGGCATCCGCCATCGAGATCAGATCTCGGAGCTTCCCCTTGAAGTAGAGCAGGTTCATCAACAGGTCGAATCGGCTCCCCTTCGCGCCGACGAGCAGAGGGGTCTCCGTCGCCCGCCGAGTCATGCGCTCCTGATAGTGATCCACCAGGATGGTGACCGCGAAAGGGAGGAAGGCGACGAGCGCGATGCAGCTCGCGAGGATCGACGACCTTCCCCAGTAGTGGCTCACATAGCGCCAGGCGAGGACCCCCGTCGATCTCACGCGGCACCCCGACTCGACTCGAGGTCGATCACCTCGTCGAACCGATCGAGGATCGAGTGATCGTGAGTGACGACGACCAGCGTCGCGCGTTGGCGTTCCGCTTCGTCGAAGACCGTGTCGAGCACGTGGGCGGTGGTGACGGGGTCGAGGTTGCCGGTCGGCTCGTCGGCGAGCAGCACCGCGGGACGCGTCGCGAGCGCGCGACAGATCGCCACCCGCTGCCGCTCTCCCTGAGAGAGTCGTCGCGGGCGTCGACCCAGGTATCGATGGATACCCGCTCGCGTGGTGATCGACTCGACGTGCGCAACGTCCGGCTTGCCGAGACCGCGACTCAGGAAGAACGGCAGCAACACGTTCTCGCGGACCGTCAGGTGTTCGAGCAGCTCGAACTCTTGGAAGATCAGTCCGATCTCGCGGAGGCGGAGCTCGCGTCGCTCCCGGTCGGAGAGTCGGTCGGTGGCCCTTCCGTGGACGGTGACCCGACCCGACTCGGGGAGCAGGATGCCCGCCATCAAGTGCAGGAGGGTGGTCTTGCCGGACCCGCTCGCGCCGATGATGCCGACCTTACGACCGCGATCGATGCGTAACGCGTCGATCTCGAGTCGGTACTCACCGCCGGGGTACTCGAAGCGCAGTCCTTCGACCCGGATCGCCGGCGACTCCGGCAACGAGCCAGGATCAGGATTCGTCGGCATGGAGGCTCCCCCCTGTCCGAGTCCCTTCCGACGCGTGGCGATCAGAGGGGCTCGTCGGTGTCCTTCTTGGGCGGCGCCGTGTCCTTCGCGGCCGGAGCCGTGTCCTTCGCGGCCGGAGCCGTGTCTTTCGCGGCCGGAGCCGTGTCCGGGTTCGAGGGTGCGCCGTCCCCACCCTCGATGCGCTTCTGGCTCTCGAGATCGACATCGACGATGCGCCAACGGTCGGCGTCGCGGCGCAGTGTGTAGCGCGCCTGGTACTCGTTCGTTCGCCAGTGGCTGTGACCCCAGTGCACGACGGTGCCCGTCACCCGCCATCGGCATTCGACGCTGAAGGTGACCGGCTCATCTCCACCCTCGCTCGGGTCCTTCAGCTGGACATCGGCATCCACGATCTCGACCCCGCGCACCTTGGACATCGCGCCGCCCTCTTCCTGGACGACGAGACTCTGGTAGACCTCGTTGTAGACGGAGTCGAGGAGCCGGTCGTCGACACTGCGGGCGAGCGCATCGTAGATCTCGTCCTCCGTGTCGTAGTCGAAGGCGCGGTAGACGTTGCGGTGGAGGGCCTCGAAGATCTCGCGCGCCTCGTCGACCGACGGCGGCGGCGCGCTCGCGTGCCACCACGGAGCGATCTCCCGAACACCGTACGGAGCGCAGGCGACCGCGGCGATCAGCCCGGCCGCGATCGAGCCCCAGGCCCAGGTCCGTCCGACGTTTCGCGCGAAGTAGAACACACTCGCCAGAGCGACCAGCGCGAGCACGGAGAGGGTGGGGATCGGGATGCGCCAACGGGAGGGCGGGGGCGGTACGGTGGACCGTTCGATGTTGCGGCGCGGCAGCTGGGGCGTGTGCCAGACGCCTCCCGGCTCCCCGGGGTAGAAGTTGTAGAACTTGTTCGTGGTGTCGTACTCGAAGCTCGCGCTCACCAGGGGCAGCGGCCAGCTCGGGTTCGCGGTGTCGAAACGGTTCCACGAGATCTGCACCTGCCGCGGCAGCCCCTTCGTCCCGTACTCGAGGATGATCTCGATGTAGTCGATGCGGTCGTTCGCCGCGAACGACTCCTGGAAGTCCGCGCTGACGACGATCGGCGTGACGTGGACGCGATCGATCTCCACCGGACCGTACTCATCGAAGAAGTCCCGGATCACCTTCTTGGCCCGGTCGAACTCCGCGTCGGACATGTCCAGGAACTGGCTGGCCCGATGGTCGCGGATCCAATGGCGGTAGAGATCGTCCTTGATCATCACCTTGGACTGGAGCCGCTCGGCAGTCAGGTCGTACTCGAAGAAGATGTCGGGGGGGTCGTGCGCGACCGCCGTCGAATGGGGCACGAGCCAGAGGCTTGCCAGCGTCAGCACCACCGACCAAGTCCCGCGACGCAACGGGCCGCGGCGTGAGCCGCGGACCGAGTCTCGGAAAGGTGCGAGGTGATGGATCGGAGGGTTTGGGGCAGTCATGGGCTGGATCTTCGACCATGCCGATGGAAACGCCAAGAGGGAGCTTCGGGTCGCCCCGCAGCTCCCTCCGAACGAGTCTCGGCGGTCGATCAGAGGATCACCGGCTTCTCCTCCTCCTTCTGCTTCTTCTTCTCGGCCTCGATCTCGTCCTTCCACTCGAAGGTCACCTCGACCTCTTTGTCGCCGCGTCGAACGACGACCTTCTTGACCGGGCCGCCATCGCGGATCGCCGCGACCAGCGCCTGACGATCTTCGATCGCCTTGCCATCGATCTTCACGAAGACGTCGCCCGCCTGCACCCCGGCCTTCTCGGCGACGCTGTCCGGCACCAACTCCTCGACCGCGACGCCGTCCAGGAAGACGCCCATCCGGCGTCCACCCCCTCGGTCGCCTCGCTGGGCGCGGAGGTTCTCGCGGGAGAGCTTCTGGTCGAGGTTGGCGACGCCGAGCGCGGTGAGCGCGACGACGGTTGCGGAGTGTTCGAGGTACTCGGGGATCGCCAGGTCGAAGGTATCGAACTGGGTGTGGATTCCGTGGCGCCAGTCCGCGCGCCCATCCTGGGTCCAGAAGAAGCCGGGGATGCCCTTCTGCAGGAAGGAGGCGTGGTCGCTGCCGAGCTCTGCGCCGAGTCCGTCGCGCTTGCGGATCTCGAACGGGAGGTCGGGGTTCAAGCCGATCACGGGCTCGAAGACCTTCTGCAGGCTGTCGAACATCTCCGCGGTCGAGTCGATGCCCGCGATCGCATTGGGCCCGCCGTCGAAGACGAAGACCCCGGAGATCCCGTCGAGCGCCTCGGGGTGTCGGTCGATCCATGCCCGCGACCCGAGGAGGCCCTGCTCCTCTCCGCTCCAGAGTTGGAACAGGATCGTTCGTCGAGGTCGGGCGCCGGATTG
>JAGQRC010000386.1 GCA_020425835.1 Planctomycetota bacterium
CTCAGCGAAGCCGAGCAGCTCCTCTTCCTCAATGGTGGCTGGCAGATCGCCGAGAGCCTTTGCCAACGCGCGCAGCCGGACTGCCGGGCCTGCCCCCTGAACAAGGACTGCAAGACCGCGCCCGCCGAGATCGAGCGGGCCCGCAAGGCCGAGGAGGCCGAGCGCCTGCGTCTGCGCAAGGAGGCCCGCAAGCTGGCCGAGAAGATCGCGCGTGAAGCGCGGGCCGCGGCACGCAAGGCGGAGGCCGACAAGAAGGCGGCCGCCAAGAAGGAGGCCGCTCGCAAGGCGGCGGAGAAGAAGAAGGCGGAGGCCGAGAAGAAGGGCGGGTAACCGCACCCTCGACCTCGAGTCGACTCGACCACGAAGGACGCGCGGGGATCGACGATCCTCGCGCGTCTTCTTGTTTCCCGGGGGAGGGCCTTCGACAATCACCGGATCGAGAGAGAGGTCGTGCATGTTCGCGCGTACGGTTTCGGCGGCGTTGCTCCTGATCGCGCTCGGCTCGACGATCGCCGGCGCTGCCCCAGCGCGGCCGCGGATCCGCGTCGACGAGCGCCGCGCGGAGTGGGGGACGCGGATCCAGGGTGATGCGTTCGAGCACGACTTCACGATCTGCAACGATGGGGATGCGCCTCTGGAGGTCATCGAAGCGCGTCCGGGATGTGGGTGTCTGGCGGTCGGGGACCTACCGGCGCCGATCGCCCCGGGCGAGTCGGGCGTCCTCCGGGTCGCCGTCGACACGTCCCGACTCCTCGGCGACGACCTGTTGAAGACGGTCACTCTCAAGACGAACGACCGTCGCACCGGCGCGGTCGTGCTCGAGCTGCACGGCACCGTTCGGGAGCTCTTCTCCGTCCAGCCGCAGGACCTCGTTGCGCGGGTGTTCCCGGGGGAGATTCCCCGCATTGCGGCCGAGCTCCAACCCGCGACGGAGCTCGGAGGCGAGATCCTCGAGGTGACCACGAACACGCCGGGAGTGCGCGTCGAGACGCGTGCGGTGCCACCCGCCACCGACGGTGGGTCGGCGAGCGTGTCGAAGACGGAGCTCGTCATCGAGGGCGCGCCGCGGAACGAGCCGGGTCTGGTGAGTGTCGTCGCCGAGCTTCGAGTCCGGACCCGGGACGGGCAGACACGGACCGCGGCCGTGCGCGCCCGCATCGAGCACCGGGCGCGATGGGAGCTGTCGGCGCGCCAGGTCTCCTTCCCGAAGGAGGAGGTGGCGGCGTTGCGGGACCAACCCGATCGTCCGGCGCTGCGATCGATCGAGCTCGTCGCCGCCGCTCCCGGCTTCCGGGTCACCGTGGCCGAGACCTCGGTCCGCGGGACGAATGCCGAGCTCTTCGATGTCCAGTGCGTTCCCGTCGAACCGGGGCGCCGCTATCGGTTCGACGTTCGCCTCGTGAAGCCGTTCGAAGGCCGATTCGCGCGTGCCAAGGTCGTGGTACGGACGGACGACGATCTCGTCCCGGAGCAGTCGTTCGAGCTCCGCGCGACCTCGCACTGAGCTCCACCCGTCCGCAGGACCTGTCTCGAGCCTGCGGGACATCCCGCGGGGTAGTCGGTCCGTAATCGCCGACCAGCGTTCGCATTGGGCGGGTTCTGGTCGCGGCGCCGTCGCGACGCCCTGCGGCGGAAACCGCCTCCAGTCGGCGTCTTGCGGGCGCGGGCCACGCTCCACCGGCGCGGCGCCGGTCGACGCCTCCATCCCAGGGTCGTATGTTGAGGATGGCGGCGTCGTGTCCGCCGACAGCTCGGAGAGGGTGACTTTACGCGAGGGATCTCGTGTCCATGGTTACATCTCCGACCGCGGAAGTCCCGGCCTCCAACGATGGCGCCAAACCGGCTCCGACCCTCCCTCCCGAGATCCTCGAAGTGGTCCGGGAGGTCTTCCAACAGCTCACGGTCACCGAGAAGAACGCGCGCCTCTTCCCACCGGAGAATCGAGTCGTTCGGGACTCGATGCGATCGCTCCTCGGCGCCTTCTCCGATTACTTCAGCAAGCGTTGGGAGCCGCTGCGTATCCGGATCACCGAATCGCAGCTCTTGTGCGAGAGCGAGCCCGTCTACGAATCGGCGGACAAGGGATCGAGTCTCGCGTTCCGCATGTACAAGGATGGACTCAAGGAGCTCCGCTTCCTCACCGAGCTCGGTGAGGAGGAGCTGCTCAGCTTCCTGCTGACGTTCAAGGAGATCCTGGAGGTCGACGACGACGAGGACGACTTCGTCACGCTGCTCTGGGAGAAGGACCTCGATCAGATCCAGTTCTTCGCGCTGGACGACTTCCTCTCGGCCGGCGAGTCGGTGGAGGTGCCGTCGACCGTCTGCATCGACCGGAAGATCAGCCCTCCGCGCGGCAAGCGGGGCACCAAGGAGCAACAGGATCAGGTCCAGGAGCTCATCGATCGGGTCGGTGGAAACGGCGATGCCGGAGCACGGCCCGCGTTCGAGCTCGACGAAGCGGACGTCGCGTCGATCCAACAGCGCATCGAGTCCGAGATCCAGAAGGATCCCTTCGACGGCTTCGTCGAGATCGTGCTCGAGACGATCCGACGAGACACCGACGAGCACCGCCTCGCGCGGGTGATGGGAATCGTCCGCAATCTGCTCGTGTCGCTCGTCGACCGCTACGACTACGCCCGAGCGACCGAGATCCTGGAACGGCTCTCCGAGGCGAAGCTGCGTCCAGGGCTGGTCTCCGAGACGATGAAGACCGTGGCTCAGGAGGAGACGCTCAAGAAGATCGAGGTCTACCTCCGCGAGGAGAACGAGCTTCCCGCGGACGCGACGATCTATCGGTTCCTCCGCCATCTTCCTTCGGACCGGTTGGAGTGGCTGATCGAGTGGGTCGCCATTCCCGGGCACGAGATTCCGCTGATCGAGATCCTGGCCGAGCGAGGCACCGAACGTAAGGACCTCTTCGTCGAGTGCCTGTCCAGGGAGAACTCGCGAGTCGTGCTCTGCGCGATCGATGTTCTCGCGCGCGTCGACTTCGAGGGCTCGGTGCCGGAGCTCGTTCGAGCGATCGAGCACCCGGATCCCGAGGTGCGACGTACGGTGTCGGCACGGTTGGCTCACACCAACAGCGGCGCGTTCGCCGGCAAGCTGCTGCCCCTCCTCAACGATCCGGATCGCAAGACCCAGCTTCAGGCCGTCGGCTACTTCGCCCGGAATCGCCATCCTCAGGCCTTCTCGTTGGTCCAGCAGCTCCTCGCCTCGCAGGGCGGCAAGAACGAGGATCCCAAGTGGCTGCTCGCGCTCATGCAGGCGCTCCTGAACAGCTCCACGCGCGAGGCCATCGAGTACCTCGAGCAGAAGGTCTTCAAGACCTCGATCTTGTCGTCGCTGCTCAAGCGGACGGACAACGGACACCTCCGGTTGGCCGCCACCTATGCGATCGGCGGGCGGAACGATGCCGAGTCGCTGGCCTACCTGGAGAGACTCGCCAAGTCTCGTGATCCGAAGGTGAAGGCCCAAGCCGCCTTCCAACTGAAGAACCGGAAGTAAGGGGACGATCATGAGTGCGGCCACCCAGAGCATCTCCAACGCGTTGTCCAGCAGCACGCGGAAGTTCGGGAAGACGCTCGTGACGAGCCTCTTCGTCTCGACGAAGGTGTCGAAACTCTACGGATACGAGCACCAGAACTTCCAGACGGCGATCGACGACCTCCTCGACGTGTTGAACTTCTTCCTGCGCAACGAGGGCAACGCGACGCTCAACGTCGTCAACGAGTTCCTCGTGCTCAACGAAGTGACGTTGAAGATCGACCTCGGCGGATACCAGAGCTATCGACACGTCGTCGACCTCTGCCGCGAGCGCGAGCTCGGAACGATCACCTTCAACGATGGCATCGACCGCGACGAAGTGGTCCGCTTCGTCCACCTGCTCAACGATTCCCGCGTCGACCCCGACGCGCGCTGGGAGAGCTTCCAACGACAGTCGGAGGAGGTCGACCTCCCGAACATCCTGTTGTCGAAGATCGAGATCGCCACCGAGAGCGATCTCACGGTCGACCCCGACGCGCGGGCCGCGGCGATCGGCGCCTACTATCACACGATCGCGGCGACCCAGGAGGCGCACGACGCTCTGCGCTCGGGGGAATCCTGGAACCCGAAGCGTCTCAAGCGCTGTGCACAGACGATCGTCGACCTCGTCATGTCCGAGGAGAGCACCATCCTGGCGATGACGAGCGTCCGGCAGGGCGAGACCGACGTGATCTGCCACGCGACGAACACGACGATCCTCTCCGCGGCGCTCGGTGCGAAGATCGGGTTGGAGAAGCGGCTGCTCGGTGACCTCGCGTTCGCCGCGCTGATGCACGACATCGGGAAGCTCGACGAGGGCGGCGAGTTCGACCCCACCCGCTTCGGGGAGGCGCACACCGTCGAGGGCGCGCGTCGGCTGCTGCTGTCGGGACGAGTCTCGAGCGCGGTCGTCCGAGCGATGAACGTCGCCTTCCTGCATCACCGGAACTACGACGGGACCGGCTTCCCGCAGACCGAAGCGACGATCGAGCCGAGCCTGCTGACGCGGATCGTCGCGGTGGCCAACACCTACGACGGACTGACGGCGGGACCGCCTCGGGCGGAGCGGCCCCTGCTCCCGGCCGAGGCGCTCGCCCGCGTGACCGAGATGGCGGG
>JAGQRC010000038.1:0-1753 GCA_020425835.1 Planctomycetota bacterium
TAGCACTGGAAGGCGTGTCCCATCTCGTGGGTGAAGACCTCGACGTCGCCCTTGGTCCCGTTGAAGTTCGCATAGATGAACGGTAGACGCTGCTCGGCCAGCTCGGAGCAGAATCCTCCGACAGCCTTCCCCTTCCGTCCATCGAGGTCGGTCAGGCGCGAGTCGATCATCAATCGGAAGAACGCATCGAGGCCGTGCCCCATCGCGTCGAACATCTGCTGCGCCTGCTCGACGAGTTGATCGTGCCCCCCCTGTGGTCTCGGGTTCCCCCGAGGATCTTGAACCGCCTCGTCCCAGTACATCAGTTTGTCGAGCCCGAGCGTCGTCGCCTGTTTCTCGACGATGCGGGAGCAGAGGGGGACGACGTGCTGACGCACGGCATCGCGGTAGCGCGCCACCTCCTCGGGACCGTAGTCGGTCCGCGTCATCCGTCGGTAGCCGAGCCCGGTGAAGTCATCGTAGCCGAGCTTCGCGGCCATCCCGACGCGGACACGCACGAGGTCATCGAAGATCCGGTCGAGCTTGTCGGCGTTCTGCTGGAACCACTGCCAACGGACGCGTTGCGCTTCGTGGCGAGTCTCCCGGTCGGCCGCCTCGAAGAACTTCCCGAGGGTCGACAAGTTGTAGGTCTCTCCGCGGAACTCCACTTCCGCGCTTCCCAACAGCTCCTCGTACTCGGCCTCGAGCTTGGACTCGTCGACCTTCTCCTTCTCGATCGCCGGGGAGTAGGTGAGGACCGAGCACTCCCAGACGGCGAACAGGTGGTGGCCGAGCTCTTCCTCGAGCTCCGGACGCGCTGCGGAGTCGAGGACCTTGCGTATGAAGCCCAGCGACAGTTCGGTCAGCTTGGGCGCGGTCTCATCGAACTCCTCGCGAAGACGCTTCCGGTCCGCGTCGCGCGTGTCCTGACAGAACCGGATGTGCGCCAACGACCCCCATGTGTCGATTCTCCGGCGCAGCTCGTCCCAACGTCGGATCACGTCGACGCGGGCGGTGATGTCGGGGGCAGCATCGAAATCGGAGCCGAGACGCTGGTAGGCCGCGCGGACTTCGTCGAGGGGTATGGGGCGGGTCTCGAGCTGATCGAATCGAAAGGTCATCGGTCTCCGGTCTTTCCGCATTGCAGGATTCCAGCCGCTTCGTGTCGGCCCCTCGGACGACTCCGGTGCTTTCGTCGCCGAAACCGGCACGCTGGGGAACGACGGCGGAGCGGGCGCGAGCAGCCCGCACGGTGACGGACACCCGACCGGTCGTCCATCCATTCCGGAAGTGCGACGCACCCACTCGAGCGACGCATTGTCGGACAAAACGACTCTCCCCATCGAGCCCCGTCCGAGCGGATCGCCGCGCCGCTCGCCAAGTCCATTCCCCGGAGTCGCTTGCGCCGGAGACGGGACACCGGCGACGAGCTTGCACTTCGCGGGGCGTCCGTCGAGGAATGGCGACTCGCCGATCCGCGCGAGTCGAGACACTCGACCCTGAAAGGACGACCGACATGAACTTCCAGTCCTTGCGCCTCGCTTCCTTCCGGACGGCGATCGCCGCGTTCATCTTCCTCGGCTTTCCGTCCGCCCTTCTGGTTGCGCAAGAGGGCGCGAACGAGCGACCCGGTGCGACCGACGCGTCGAAGCCGAGCACGATGCCGCTGACCCTCCGCAAGGGCGAGCGGTACGAGTACAAGGTCGAGCAGACGACCCGGGCCGACGGCGAGGAGACTCGCCAAGGGTGGACCTACGGGCTCGAGGTTCTCGAT
>JAGQRC010000038.1:1782-10030 GCA_020425835.1 Planctomycetota bacterium
TTCCACCGCCGTGAAGCTCGAGGTCTCCCCGATCGCGAAAATGCCCGCCGAGAAGTCGAACTCGATGCTCGGCGACGAAACCAAGCCGATCCAGATGGAGCTCGAGATCGATCGCAACGGGCGCGTCAAGGGAACGGATCGTCGGTCCCTACCCCACGCCGAGCTGGTCCTTCCCCTGATCTTCGGTGCGGGACTCCACGACCAAGAAATCGAGCTCGGCAACACCTACCCCCTCGGTGGGGCGGGTCTGAAGTTCGCCGCGTTCACGAAGGGTCTCTGGCTGCGGGCCGAATCGCTGGGCGACGTGAAGGCCCGCAGCTCGGACGCCCTCGTCGCGTTCACCGTTCTCGATCAGAAGATGGAAGCGATGCCGAAGCCGTCGAGTGGCAGCGACGGTGAGGACGAGGCCGAGCCGAACGACAAGGCGAGCGACAAGTCGAAGGGCACGGTCCTCGGTAGTGCCGACTACCAGAAGACCGGCGGGATGCTGACTCGCGCGATCCTGCGGACGACCTCGAAGTCGAAAGCGGATCAAGAGTCGACCACGACGTTGTCGATCCGCCGCCAGTCCTCTTCCGGACGCTGATCCCATCGCCCCGTCGACTGCGGCGGGACGATTCCTCCTCGACCTTTCTGCTCGAAGCGGGCGCCCGTGGTTCACCCCCCCACCCCCCGGGCCACGGCGCCCGCTTCTTTCACTCCCGTCCCCGCTGCGTCGACGGAGGCCCTTTCGAGCTGGAATGCGTGCGGCTGGATCTTCGCGTCCGCGTGCACCACAATCCGGCCAATCGAAAGGAGCCTCGATGTCCCGGTGGATGGTGTTGCTGCTCGCTTGGGCCTTCTCCTCACTGAGCCCCTCTTGCCCCGCGTTCGCTCAATCCGCTCCGGATCCGACGACGGACTCGGAGGTCGCGGATGATCGCCCACCGACCGACGAGGAAGTGACCGACTTCCTCCGGTCTCAGAACGAGCCGGACGTGATGCCGAAGGCGGACGATCCGCGGCGTTGGTCGTTCTGGCCGGTGCTCATCGACCGCGCGACGCATACCGTGCTCCCGCATCTCGTGCCCCGCGGAGTGATCGTCTACGAGTTCGGGATCTCGCGCACGGTCAACGACGACGAGGGCGTCGAGGTCGAGACCGACCGACTCCTCGAGACCACGATCCGAAGTCGCGCCGCCGACCACCTCGAGTTTCGGCTCGGCTTTTCCGGGTACATCTCGGAGGACACCCAGACCACGATCTCGAAGACCAATGACAGCGGGTACGGGGACCTCCGCCTCGGCTCCAAGGTCTCCATCGCCACCGGGGACGACACGCGTCCCGCGGTCGCCATTGTGACGGACTTCTCGATCCCGACCGGATCTCGCTCCGTCTCGTCTCGCCGCGTCGATCCGTCGTTCCGACTCTCGGTCTCGCAGCCGCTCGGCAAACGGAGCTGGAGTTTCATCGGCAGCGCCGGGATCGGCTGGGTCTCCGATCGATACTCACCCAACAGCACCATCGACACCCTCTCGGCGTTCGAGTGGTCGGCCGGCGTTCGAACGCCCATTTTGAGCGTCGAGTTCATCGGAGATGCCGGACTCAGTCGCCCCGGCGGCCCCCGCAACTCGTTCCGCGTCGGGTCGAGTCTGATCCAGCCCTCCGAGATGGGAAACCTCCAGACCGACCTCTGGGCGCGTTTCGGTCTGTCGGAAGACGCCGATGACTGGGCCATCGGGCTCGGGTTCAGCTTCTGGAGAAAACCCAAGGTCGTCACTCCCGCGCCGGCCTCGCGACCGGAGACCGAGGCTTCGACGAAGTCGCTCCAACCGTGAGCGCCGAAGGCGCGAAGAGTCCCGATGAGATCCGCATCGGGATCTCCGCCTGCCTCCTCGGGGAACGGGTGCGGTTCGACGGGGGGCACAAGCGGGACGGTTTCCTCACCGGGACGTTGGGGGAGTTCGTCACGTTCGTTCCCGTCTGCCCCGAGGTCGCGATCGGTCTCGGCACTCCTCGAGAGGCGATCCGACTCGTTCGTTCCGATCGAGGCACGCGATTGGTCGGCGTGAAAAGTGGCGAGGACCACACCGAGCCGATGCGGCGGTACTCCCAGAAGAGGACCCGCGAGCTCGCGAACGCCGATCTCGATGGGTTCATCGTCAAGCGGGACTCACCGACGTGCGGTCTGGAGCGCGTTCGCGTGTACGACCAGAACGGGTCCCCCACCAAGAGCGGTCGCGGGTTGTTCACGGAAGCCTTGATCGACGCGTCTCCCCTGCTCCCGGTGGAGGAGGAAGGACGGCTCTGCGATCCCAAGCTCAGGGAGAGCTTCTTCGAGCGGGTCTTCGCCTACCGGCGAGTGCGGAGTCTCTTCCGAGCACGCTGGTCCATCGGCGATCTGGTCCGCTTCCATACTCGGGAGAAGATGTTCCTGCTCGCCCACCACGAGCCTTCGTATCGAGAGTTGGGGAGGATCGTCGCCGGCGCCAAGCAGACGCCGAGGGCCGAGCTCCGCACTCGATACGAGGAGCTCTTCATGCAGGCGCTCGGTCGCAAGGCGACGGCGCGCAAGAACACGAACGTCCTCCAGCACATGCTGGGACACCTCAAAGATCTCGTCGACGGCGACGATCGCCGAGAGCTCGTCGAGTGCATCGAGGAGTACCGTCGCGGCATGATTCCCTTGGTGGTCCCGGTGACGCTCCTTCGACACCATGTGCGCCGTCACTCGATCGACTATCTCTCCGGCCAGACGTACCTCGAGCCCCACCCGAAGGAGCTGATGCTCCGCAATCACGTCTGATGGTCGCGAGGCGGAGCCGCGTGAAGAAGAAACGGCCCCCGCGGAGGGATCCGCGGGGGCCGCGCCTCGAAACGAGCGCCGACCAGTGCTGCTACGGGCACTGGTTGGTGACGGCGCAGGCGAGGCCATCCATCGTTGGATCCGGACCACAGGTCGAAGTCCCGGGTGCCGGCGGAAGCGGAGCACCGGGCGTGAACAGTGCCGCCAACGTGTAGATCGCGTCCGAGATGTCGTAGCCCCCATCGTCGTTCGCATCCCCGGCGTCCGCGCAGCTCGGGAGCGGAGCGCCCGGCGTGAACAGGGCAGCCAGGGTGAAGATCGCGTCGGAGATGTCGAAGCCTCCGTCATCGTTCGCATCACCCCGCCGGAAGACCTCTCCTCCCCCCCCGGAGTCCATCACTTGGAGATAGGTGGCCATCAACGCGTTCCGGTTGCCGCCGTAGCCGCCGAACTCCCACGTGACCGAGACGACGTCCGCGATCGAGCTCGCGTAGTGGAGCCCGACCGTGTACAGACCCGCGCCCTCCTGCCAGATGGCGCCGATGTCATCGCCGCCACCGTCCTGCCCGGGCTGCGCCGGCGTCAGTTGGTCGGTGAAGTCGTTGCCATCCTGATCCTGGTTGTACAGCGCGAAGCTCCCGGAGAAGCTCAAGCCGAAACCGGAGTTCTGCCCCGAGACCACCTGCAGGGAGTCATCGCCGTCGACGGCGACATCCACGCCGTCGTAGTTGCCCCACGAGGTCAGCGGGTCGGCACCCCAGGCGTCTGCGCCTTCGAGGTAGATCTTGGACGCCGAAAGGGTGTGCTGCTCCACCAGGAAGTCGCCTTCGGCCACGGACAGCGCGTGATTGGACGGCCAGGTGCCCAGCGCGATCCAGATGGTCGCCCCCGAGCCCACGGGGAAACAGGGATCGTCGAGGCTCGAGACGATCATCGGCGTCTCGCCGTTGGCGACCAACGCATCGAAGAGCGCCGCGGCACTGTCGATGGCCCCCTGCAGCCGCTCGGCACGGACCACGACGTGATCGGGAGTGCCCGAACCGGGATGGACCACCTCGAGTGTGGCGCTGGCCGTGCCGCCGGCGCAGGTTCCGACCACGTCGTAGGTGTAGATCCCGGAGGGGAGCACCTCGACGTGACTGGTGGCGGTCGACCCGTACGTCGCGACCGACACGCCGTCGCGGAAGACCTCGTAACCGTCGTGAGTGCCACCCCAGGTCAACGTGACCTCACCGGTGCCACAGTCCGACGTCGCGGACAACGGTCCCGGAGCGACGCAGTCCGGAACGAAGGTTCCGAGCGCCTGGAGGTACTGCGCCATCAGGGCGTCCCGGTCTCCGGTGAATCCGGCGAACTCCCAAGAGACCGAGATCACGGGAGCGAACGTGCTCGCGTAGTAGATCCCCACGCTGTAGATCTCGACCGGGTTGTTGTCCTCCGTCTCCCAGATCACACCGGCCTGGCCCCCTCCGAGGTCCGCGGTCGCGGTGGTCACCGGAGCCAACCGGTCGGTCCACTCGTAGCCGTCCTGATCCTGGAAGTAGAACGCGTCGTGATTCGTGAGATCGAGTCCGACGCCGGAGTCCGTACCCATCAGGTAGTCCGCCGAGTCATCGCCATCCAGCACGAGCGCCTGGTCGACGCCATCGTAGTCGCGGAACGCGGTGTCCGGGTGGAATCCCCAGTGGTCGCCACCGGAGATGTAGACGGGCGCACCTGCGGCATTCAGGTCGGCCAGGGCCTGACCCTCGACGGAGGTCAGCTGACCGTCGTCGGGGAAGGTGCCGAGCGTCACCCACACGTTGAAGTCGAACGACGCCGGATCGGGGAAGCACGGGTCCGTGAGATCGGCGAAGACGACCGTGCGGCCGTTGGCGATCAACGCATCGGCGAGCGCCTGGGCGTCGTCGTGCCGTCCACCCGCGTCCTTGGCGATGATCAAGTCGGTCTCGCCCCCGTAGGCGGTGTGGAGCTGGGTGATCGTCACCGTTCGCCCACAGTCGGAGGTCAGCGTGTAGTCGTAGATCCCCGACGGCACGGTCAAGTCGGTGAACGCCCCGACGGCACCGGACACGGTTCCGACCGTGGTTCCATCGCGATCGATGGTCACCGTGGTCGGTGCCGCGCCGAGGAAGCTCCAGGTGAGGTCGATGTTGCCGGACGCGCAGTCCGACTGTGCGGTGACGAAGTCGAACGGTGCGCAGCTCGAGGCGACCGGGCTTCCGCCGATCGCATCGATCTCGGTCAGTGAGATGTCGTCGTAGTACGCGCCGCTCGAACCGTTCGAGTAGAGATCGAGCGCACCGATCGCCACGGTGCCGGACCCCGAATACGGCTGGTCCACACCGGCGGAGAGGTCGGTCGTTCCGCTCGAGGAGATCACGAAGTTGCGGTAGAGGTTGTTGGTGAAGTCGATGTCCGTCCGGACCTCGAGCCACTCGTCGGCCACGGGTCCGAGATCGTAGGTTCCGGTGCCGGCAAAGTCGGAGCCGCCCCCGTCGGCGGCGGTGACCGTGGTCAGCGGTGCATCGAAAGTGAAGCCGACCTCGACCGACCAGTCGTTGGGCTGGTAGGAGTTCAAGATGATCCAGAACACCTCACCGGTCATGCCGTTCGGCACGTACACTCGACCCGAGAGCCGCCAGACACCCGAGTTCACTCCGGGGAACTCTCGAACGATATCGGAGAAGTCGACCGTGTAGAGAGCGTTCGGCGCGGAGAAGGCGACGACGTTGTCGACGATGGTATTGGCGGCTGGATCGCTGTCCCACGAGTCCCAGCCGCCCTGCCCAGCGATCAGCGATCCCGTGGCGTAGGAATCGAAGTTGTCGACGAACTGGGCTTCGGCGCGCTGCATCGATGCGCACGACAAGAACACGAACGAGGCCATGACCAGACGGGCGCAATTCATAGCGCCTCCTCTCGAATCGAGGAGGGAGCCGCCCGGGATGACCACAACCGAAATCCGAACGACGCACGCCGGCTCGGAACTACCGCCGAGCACGGCCGACGCCACTGGAACGAGAGTGGACGCCGAGCGACCGCTCCCCTCCATCGAATAGCGCGATTCGCCCGGACCGACCGCGACCCCGTCCTCGGGATCGGGTCGGCCGTGGAGCGAACAGCGACCGACGCCGCTCGGTCCATGAAGGACCGAGGTCGCCGACGGAACGACCCCGTCGCCATCCCCAACGCGACCGGAGTTCTTCCCCCGACAACCCAAACGGCGTCGGCGAACGCGAGGGCGCCACCTCCCGCAACGCGCGGAAGTCCCACTCGAAATGACGCACCTCAAAGCGAGAACGGACGAAGACCTCCCTCGACCGCGCTCCGATTCCCGTGGGATCGGTGAGGGCGAGAGGAGTCCGGTACCGTACCCCTGTCCGCTTCTTGCGTTCGAAATTCGCATCGACTCGGTCACGAGCCGATCGAGCCCCTTTGGAGATGATGGGGAGTCGACGGAAGTCGCTCGAGCACACACGAGAGCGATCGCCGACAAGGTTCGAGAACCCCTGGGGAGACGCCGAACGCTTCGCCGCGCGGATTCGGTGGAATCCTCGATCGCGGATCGAGATGCTTCGGCATGCCCCACCGGTTCCGGCTTCCCGGCCCAGAACCGATCCACACCTCCGACGCCAACGCTACGGAGCAACCCAGGGGGTGTCAAGTCGGCAGAGATCCGTTTCGCCCCACCGATGGTCCGTCGGGAAACCTCACGGGAGCCGAGAAACCCGGACTCTGGGCACGGCGGACCGTTGCGCACAGGCCGACCGAGCCGGAAACGAGTTCGCTGATTGTTCCGCCCCACCCTTTTCCTGCTCGCGGCGTTGGGTCTGGCCCTCGTCTCTTGGGAGTTGAGTCTCCGTCGGACTCCGATGCTGGCCGAAGCGCGCTACGACTTCCACGCGCGCCGAGCAGAAGCGAGACTCGCCGACTTCCACGCGCAGCTCCACTTCGACCCGGAGCGTTGGAGGAGCGGGAGTCGCGTCCGGATCCCGTTGCTGATCCACGATGACTGGATCCGGATCGACGTCGCCGGCTCGGCTCGAGCCGTGTCCGCCGTCTCGGTCGCGTTGGGGTCGCCCTCGCCTCCCGAGCACGCAACGGAACTCTCGATCGAAGTCGAGACTCGCCCGCAGGCGATCTGGATCGACTCGGCCGACATGGAAGGGTTGGAGTCCGTCGTGGCGAGGTCGTACGTGTGGTCGGCCTCGGAGGTCTCGTTGATCCGCGCGGACGATGTGCTGTCGCCGGTCGATCCGCGCCGACGCGTGCTGGTCCGCGGCATCGCCGCTCTGTTCCTGGGGCTGGTCCTGGTGTCTTCCATCCGAGATCGACGCTGGAACTGGACGATCATCGTCGCCCCGGCCTGTCTCCTCCTCGTGCTCCCGTGGTCGACGGGTTTCGATCTCCAGCTCCCGCCACGCTACTTCCTGACCGCGGAGATCATCGCTCTGGCGATCGCTTCGATCGCGTTCGGCGGGCGCGCACGACGCGCGGATCCTCCGCTCGCTGCAGGAAGTCGCGACTGAGACGACTCCGCTCCTCGGTCGCCAAGCGGTAGGCGTCCATTCCCCGGGCGGCGCGCTGACGGGTGATCTCGTACAGGAGAATGCCCGCGGTGACCGAGAGATTGAGACTCTGGACCATACCGACGAGGGGGACGCTGACCCGTCGGCGAGCACGCGCGAGCGCGGGCTCGCTCAACCCGGTGTGCTCGTTGCCGATCCAGACTGCGGGCAACTCGCACGTCAGATCGACCTCGAAGATCGAGTCCGCGTCCTCCCCCGGGATCGTCGCGATCACCTCGTGTCCCGTCGCCTCGAGCCGATCGAGGCACTCCTCGCTCGAGCGATGGACCTCGAAGTCGAGCCACTTGTTGGCGGCGGTCGAGATGTCCGCTCCGAACTTGCGCGGATCGAACGGGACCTGTCGATCGAACACCAGCGCGACGTTCTGGAAGCCGAACGCTTCGCACGTGCGCATCACCGCGGCGATGTTCCCGGGGTCGTAGACATCTTCGAGGACGACACATCCCCGCTGCCGCGCCTCGACGACCTGATCGATCCGCGCCCTGCGCTGCGGCGTCAGCATTCGGAACCCGACTCCGTCGCGCCCGGGGATCGCATCCAGTCTCCGGCTTCGACCCTCCACACCGCGGCCGCGAGCTCGCGTCCCGCATCGGTCTTCAGGCGCTTGAGTATCGAGTCGGTCCATTCCCGACCCGCGTCGTTCCCCGCGGCGACTCTCTCGCGGATCGCGAGCAGCAACTCGATGAGATCGGCGTCCTTGACGAGCTTCGACTCGAGTGTCTCTCCGCGCCGATACTCGCGGTGCAGTTCGGTCCACTCGTCCGCGAACGGCAGACCCCCGAGCTGATCGGCGAGGGCCCCTCCTTCATCGACCTGGACGTAGCGTTGCGCGAGGTGATGAAGGTCCGTGGTCCTCGTCTCCGGCGCGTCG
>JAGQRC010000038.1:10055-12642 GCA_020425835.1 Planctomycetota bacterium
GAGACGTCGGCGCGTCCATCGGATCGCGCGAGCGCCCACGCGGTCATCGCGACGCGATAGGTGTGCGCCGCGACGCTCTGCTCCGGTTGGCCCAGGAGCGCATAGCCGCTGCGAGGGGTTCGCTCGAGCTGCCCGATCTCGTACAGGAACGAGGCGATACGGTCCCACATCGGTATCGAGCCCTTCCTCCCCAGGGGGAACGCGACAAGCGCCGCCGACTCTGTCGGATTCTGCAACGTTCGTCCTCGCTTTGCACGCCGAATGGTCGGTCCGTTGCCGATCGAAAGCAGTTGGGTTCAAACCGGGGATGGGATATCGTTGACCGGTCGCTGTTCCCCTTCCGGCAGCCTCGACCCGCCCTGCTCTCCCGCGTTGTGGCGCCCCCGGAACATCGTGATGAAGAGCATCATGATGAAGCGCATCCTGATGAGGAGCATCATGATGGAACCGTGCGGTCCCCACGAGACCGTGCGGTCGTCACGGAGATCGTCCGGTCCCCGCGAAAGCGTGAGACCCACGACCCGAGTTCCGCAGCGGAGGTCCCAGCGAAGCGGGGGGCGGGAAGACAACGATGGCCGTCCACGAGCCCAGGGTCACCCACGGACCCGGGTCGTCGGAGGGACATCGGCGCGGAGAACACCGTGAACAACGCACCACGCGTCTACGACTCCCAAGAGGTTCGAGCCCACGTCCGACTGCTGGGTCGTGACGGCGAAGTCGTCGTGCGAGCCCCGATGGCCAAGGTCAGCCCTGCCGGCGGGATCCTGAAGATGAATCTCGCCCTCCAGCGCGATCAAGTGATCCACGTCGAGCTCGAGATCGGCCGCCAAGAGGCCATCGCCCTGCGAGCCCAGGTCCTTCGGACCGGCCGGTCCGGAGTCTTCTTGGCGTGGTACCCCCCCGACGATGCCCTCCACGATCGCATCGGCGCGGTTCTCGATGAGGAGCTTCGCGTCTACGCCCAGGAGGTGTTCTCCAACGGAGCGGCGGAGTCGACGAAGCGACGCGCCGGCGACGCGTGGAGCATTCGGGACCGCGCCCGAGTCGTGAACTCGGTCGACCTGGCGGCGCGCCACAAGAAGGTCCACGTCCTGGACCTGGCGACGATCCAGTCGGAGATGGACCGGGCCGTTTCCGACGCCGTGAAGAAGCTCGGTGCGGTCCTCAGCGAGGAGGACCGAACTCGGTTGCGCGAGGAATCGGAGCGCAACTTCGAGGAACGGGTCGCCGCCCTGAAGGCGGAGAAGTCCGGGTTGGAGGAGAAGTCCGCCAACCTCGAGACGCAGCTCCTCCGGGCGTCCGAGCTCCTCGAAGAGGAGCGACGACGCGTGATCGCTGCGGAGCGCTTCACGGTATCCGATGCCGGGATGGTCCAACTCGAGCATCGCTTCGAGCGGATCATCGATCGAGCCGGGCGCGACGGCCGGCTTCCCAGCGCTCTCGAGGACGATCTCCGAACCATCGTCCAGCGCCTTCTCGATGACGAGCGGGATCGCATCGCGGACCAGGCGCGTCACGCGCAGAGCGGCACGATCGATCTGCTCGAACGAAAGGTCGATCGGCTCGCACAGACGCTCCAGGAGACGGAGCGCGAGCGAGACCTCGCTCGGCAGCACGCGCTCGCGCTCGAGAACGCGGGCGGAGCGATCCCGGTCAACGTGGTGACCCCCGGCCTCGACGTCGGGGATCCGCTGCGGGAAGCGAAACTCGCTCTGCTCGCCGAGCTCGTCGAAGACAATCAAAAACTCCGAGAACACGTACGCGCGCGAAGCGCGTCGTGACCATCCCCGATGGGAGTGATGCACAATGGGTGAGACGGTCTACCTCGGGATCGACCTGGGGACGAGCCGCACATCGGTCACGTCGTCGACGGGAGTCCGCACCACGGTGTGGTCCTACGTCGGATACCCGGAAGACCACGTCGCCAGGAAGATGCTCGGCGGCCGCGATGTGATCTACGGCGAGGAAGCCGTGGAGAACCGGCTCTCGGTCAAGCTCGTTCGTCCGTTGGCCGCGGGTGTGATCGACACCCAGGGAGCGCAGGCGGACCTGAACAAGAAGGCGGTCAAGGACCTGATCGAGCACGTGATCTCGCTCGCGCAGGTCCCGGCGGGGAACACCATCTACGCCGTGATCGGCGCGCCCGCCGAGGCGAGCGTCGACTCCAAGGCGGAGATCCTCGACGCAGCATCGAACTTCGTCGACAGCCTGATCGTCTGCTCCGAGCCGTTCGCCGTCGCGTACGGCCTCGACTTCCTCCGGGACACCCTGGTGATCGATATCGGCGCGGGCACCACCGACCTCTGTCGGGTCCACGGAACGATGCCCAAGGCGGAGGACCAGCGGACTCACAATGTAGCGGGCGATGCGATCGACCACACGCTCGCCGAACGCATCCGCCAGAAGCACCCGGAGGCGCAGTTCTCGATCCACGCCATCCGACAGTTCAAGGAGCGGCATGCATCGGTGACGCGCAACATGGATGTCGCCGAGGTCACCATGACCGTCGCCGGCAAGCCGCAGCAGTTCGACATCACCCAGGAGATGTACGACGCCTGCTACACGATCGTGCCGCCGACGGTGGCGG
>JAGQRC010000387.1 GCA_020425835.1 Planctomycetota bacterium
GACGTGCGGGTGGTGGCGAGCACCCACGTGGATCTCGAGGCCGCGGTCGCCGAGGGGCTGTTCCGGGAGGACCTGTACTACCGGCTCAACGTGGTGACCGTGGAGATTCCGCCGCTGCGCGAGCGCGCCATGGACATCGGCCCGCTGATCAACCACTTCATCAACGAGTACTCGCGGATCCACGGCAAGTCGGTCGCCGGCATCTCCAACGACGCGCTCCGGATCCTGAGCCGGTACGCCTGGCCCGGGAACGTGCGAGAGCTCAAGAACGCCGTCGAGAACATGGTCGTGAGCTCGCAGTCGGAAGTGCTCGGGGTCGAGGACATCCCGCGCCATATCCACGCCGTCGAGGAGCGCGTCTCGACCGGGGGCGGGATCCCGGTGGGCACGACGATCCGCGACATGGAGCGGATCCTGATCCAAGCCACGCTCGAGCACGTCGGTGGAAACCGGCGCGACGCAGCCGCGATGCTGGGGATCGGGGAGCGGACCCTCTACCGGAAGATCAAAGAGTACGGGCTCTCCGGTTGAACGAGACCGACCTGTTCCTCCCTGCTTCGCTGCCATATTGACAAGCGGGCGGAAAGCGGCCGCCTGCCAAAGCGGCCGGTCTCCACGACGGCACGCCGATAGATCGTCGATCTAAGTGCTATCTGCACTGCGGTTGTGACGAACTTCCCCGGGCAGGTGGCCGGGAACGACCTTTGCGCAGCACGGTCCCAGTCCGGTCCGTGGCCCTTGGGCGAGCAGGGTCGGGCGATCCAAACAGAACAAGCAGCGGACCGGTCTGCGCCGCGGCGCGACGGAGATCATCCGAACGACAGGCAGAGGAGCCGCAATGTCCAAGATCATCGGGATCGACCTGGGGACCACCAACTCGGTGGTGGCCGTCATGGAAGGTGGCGAGCCGACCGTGATTCCGAACCGAGACGGCAACCGCGTCACGCCGTCGGTCGTCGCGTTCACCGAGAAGGGCGACCGACTGGTGGGCCAGACCGCGAAGCGGCAGTCCGTCACGAACCCCGCCAACACCATCTTCTCCATCAAGCGTTTCATGGGGCGCCGCCACAACGAGGTGTCCGACGAGGAGAAGATGGTCCCTTACAAGGTCAGCGGAGGGGCGGAGGAGCTGGTCAAGGTCGCCGCGCGAGGCAAGGACTACACGCCGCCGGAGATCTCCGCGATGATCCTCCAAGAGCTGAAGGAGACCGCAGAGGCGTTCCTGGGCGAGAAGGTGACGCAGGCGGTGATCACCGTCCCGGCGTACTTCAACGACAGTCAGCGTCAAGCGACGAAGGACGCGGGGACGATCGCCGGACTCGAGGTCATGCGGATCATCAACGAGCCTACTGCGGCGGCTCTCGCCTACGGGCTCAACAAGAAGGGCAACGAGAAGATCGCCGTCTACGACCTCGGTGGCGGGACGTTCGACGTCTCGATCCTCGATGTCGACGAGGGGATCTTCAAGGTCCTGTCGACCAACGGTGACACCCACCTCGGGGGTGATGACTTCGACGAAGTGCTGATCGACCACATCGCCGATCAGTTCAAGAAGGACCAGGGAATCGATCTCCGGAACGACCTGATGGCGCTCCAGCGTCTGAAGGAAGCGGCGGAAAAGGCGAAGTGCGAACTCTCCAGTCGCACCTCGACGGACATCAACCTCCCCTTCATCACCGCCGACGCGTCAGGTCCCAAGCATCTCCAGATGGAGGTCACGCGAGCGACATTCGAGCAGCTCGCAAAGTCCTTGGTGGAGCGGACCCGGAAGCCGTGCGAGATGGCGCTGTCGGACGCCGGCCTCAGTGCGAGCGAGGTCGACGAAGTCATCCTCGTCGGGGGGTCGACTCGCATCCCCGCCATTCAGGAGATCGTGAAGTCGATCTTCGCCAAGGAGCCGAATCGATCGGTCAACCCGGATGAGGTGGTCGCGATGGGCGCGGCGATCCAGGGCGGGATCCTCGGTGGAGATGAGCAGCTCAGCGAGGTGCTGTTGCTCGACGTCACGCCGCTGTCGCTCGGTATCGAGACGCTCGGTGGGGTCTGCACCAAGCTGATCGAGCGGAACACGACGATTCCGACCAAGAAGACCCAGGTGTTCTCGACCGCGGCCGACAACCAACCCGCTGTCGAGATCGTCGTTCTCCAGGGTGAGCGTGAAATGGCGGCGGACAACCGCCAGCTCGGACGGTTCGTCCTGGACGGGATTCCACACGCGCCTCGCGGCATTCCTCAGATCGAGGTCGCCTTCGACATCGACGCCAACGGGATCCTCAATGTCTCGGCGAAGGACAAGGGGACGGGCAAGGAGCAGTCGGTCCGGATCGAGTCGTCGTCGGGCCTGACCGAGGACGAAGTCCAGCGGATGCGTGACGACGCCGAGAAGCACCGGGCCGAGGACGAGCAGAAACGCGCTCTCGTCGACGCCAAGAACGAAGCGGATCAGGCGATCTACCAGACGCGTCAGCACCTCGAGGAGCACAAGGATGCGCTCCCCGAAGCGGACGTGAAGAAGATCGAGGATGCGCTCGCGGAGCTCGAGAAGGCGAAGGAGTCGGAGAGAACGGCCGACGGGCTGAAGGCGAAAATCGCCGCTCTGCAGACCGCGTCCCACGAACTCGCTCGGAAGATCTACGAGAAGACCTCGGGCGCTGAGGGCGACGGTGCGTCGTCGGCCGGTCCTCAGGGCGAACCGGCGGGGGCGGGTGCGACCCAGTCGGGGGGCGACACGATCGATGCCGACTTCGAGGTGAAGGACTGATCCGCACCCTGCGATCGAGCGTCAGCGAGGCCCCGGTGCGGAGTGATGTCTCCGAGTCGGGGCCTCGTTGCATCCCGCCGATGGACTCCACCGATCAACAATCGACAGGCGCACGCTCTTGCGGGTCGCATCGACGAGCCATAGACTTACTGAAACGTCGGAGCCCGTCGTTTTGCGGCGGAGTTCTTCCGAGTTCGGGTCTCCGCCAGGGTCTTCCCCTCGGTCATCGGGGTGAACCGTCTCGTTTGGGAACGCTCTGCGGGTGGCGCGCGGCGTCGCCACCCAGGCGTCCGGTTCGAAGACGTCGGCGTCCGGCCGACGTCCCTGCCCGAGCGGGTGGGTCCGATTCGAGGCAGCCCCTGGGCGCGCGTGGTCGGCGAGCCGGCCCCGGGCGGGGAGCGGCCCGAGGTTTCCCCGGGCGTCGATGCAGGGGGAAGGTCCGGGGGTTTCCCGGGGAGCACTCCCCGGAATCGCAGCGACCGGTCGGCCAACGCTGCGAAAGACCTGGGGTAACGAACGAGAAACGCTTCAAGCAGACTCGCGCCGACTCCGACGATGGGACTGGAGGCGAAGCATGACGGACATCAATCTCTACTCGCTGATTACGAAGAACCTCGACACCGAGAAGTACCGAGAGCTCAACTGGACGGGGTCCTTCCACGACTACCTGCGCATCGTGCAGGAAGATCCGAATGTCGTGCGGAACTCCTTCCAGCGAACGTACGACATGATCATGTCGCACGGGGTCGAAGAGTACACTCGCATGCGCGAGGACTACGTGCACTACCGCTTCTTCGACGACCCCTTCGAGGACGGCCGGGACGCGGTCTTCGGTCTGGATCGTCCGCTGATGCGGCTCGTGAACTTCTTCAAGTCCGCGGCGCACGGCTACGGCACGGAAAAGCGTGTCTTGCTCCTCCACGGTCCCGTCGGATCGTCGAAGAGCACCATCGTGCGAGTCCTGAAGAAGGGCCTCGAGGCCTACTCCCGGACCCCGGACGGTGCGCTGTACACGTTCGAGTGGCAGGACGAGAACGGCGACTGGATCCCGAACCCGATGCACGAGGAGCCTCTCTACCTCGTGCCCGGGGAGGCGCGCGACGATCTGCTCGAGCACCTGTCTTCGCTCGACGGCTGTCGATACCCGCTTCGCCTCAACGGCTCTCTCTGCCCGTTCAGTCGCTGGTACTACAACTTCTACATGGAGAAGTACGACGGGGACTGGAACCAAGTCGTCAACCACATCCGCGTCAAGCGACTGGTGCTCTCCGAGAAGGACCGGATCGGCATCGGGACCTTCCAGCCGAAGGATGAGAAGAACCAGGACTCCACCGAGCTGACCGGCGACATCAACTACCGGAAGATCGCCGAGTACGGATCGGAGTCCGATCCGCGTGCCTTCAACTTCGATGGCGAGTTCAACATCGCCAACCGGGGATTGATCGAGTTCATCGAGGTGCTGAAGCTCGACGTCGCGTTCCTCTACGATCTCCTCGGCGCGAGCCAGGAGCACTCGATCAAGCCGAAGAAGTTCGCGCAGACGCACATCGACGAAGTGATCATCGGACACACCAACGAGCCCGAGTACCGCAAGCTCCAGTCGAACGAGCTGATGGAGGCTTTCCGGGACCGGACGGTGAAGATCGACATCCCGTACATCACCGACCTCAAGGACGAGATCCGCATCTACCAGAAGGACTACAGCCAGGACCGGGTCTCGAAGCACGTCGCTCCGCACACCCTCGAGATCTGCGCGATGTGGGCGATCCTGACGCGCCTGGAGGAGCCGACCAACGCCCAGCTCAGCCTGGTCCAGAAGCTGAAGCTGTACGACGGCAAGTCGTTGCCCGGTTTCACCGAGGAGA
>JAGQRC010000388.1 GCA_020425835.1 Planctomycetota bacterium
TGGACCGTACCGAGATCCACGCGCCGATCGACGGCATCGTGATGCGGCGACTCGCGGTGCCCGGCTCGCGCGTTCAGGTCAAGGGAGAGTTGCACGCGTCCCACATCGTCCACGTCTACGATCCCTCCGAGATGCAGGTGCGGGTGGATGTCCCGCTCGCGGATGCGGCGTCGGTCGGCGTGGGCCAGTCCGCGGAGATCGTAGTGCAGGTGCTCCCCGATCGCGTCTTCCACGGTCGCGTCACCCGCTTCGTCCACGTCGCCGACGTCCAGAAGAACACGGTCGAGGTGAAGGTCCACGTCGAGGCGCCGGCGCCGGAGCTCAAGCCGGACATGCTCGCCCGGGTGCGATTCCTCGCTCAGGCCACGGGGGCGGTCGAGTCCCGCCAGCGACTCTTGATCCCGGAAGACCATGTGGTTCGCGAGGGCGGTATCGCTTCGGCGTGGGTCGTCGTGGATCGGATCGACGATCGCGGGCGCGCGGAGCTTCGCACGATCACCCTCGGCAGCGCCGTCACCGACGGATGGCGTGAAGTGACCGATGGGCTGCTCCCCGGTGACTGGTTGATCGACCGGATCCCTGCCGGTCTCGAACCCGGGGATGCGGTGACGATCCGGGGCGAGGCGCGAAGGGGGGGAGAACGATGAGCTTCATCGAGTGTCGCGGTCTGACCCGCACCTACCACCGGGGCGACATCATCATCACGCCTCTCGATGAATTGGACCTGTCGATCGACGAGGGCTCGTTCCTCGCGCTCATGGGGCCCTCGGGTTCGGGGAAGACGACACTGTTGAACCTACTCGGTGGGATCGACCGCCCGAGCGCCGGCGAGCTCTGGATCGGTGGCCGCGACATCGCCAGGCTGTCGCGTTCGAAGCTCGCGGACTGGCGCGCGCACACCGTCGGCGTGATCTTCCAGCTCTACAATCTCGTCCCGGTCCTGACCGCCTACGAGAACGTCGAGCTGCCGCTGTTGATCCACTCCCTGTCGCGGAAGGAGCGCCACCGCCGGGTCGCCGCCGCGTTGGAGCGCGTCGGGCTCGTCGATCGTCACGATCACTACCCGCGTCAGTTGAGCGGGGGTCAGGAGCAACGGGTGGCGATTGCTCGCGCGATCGTCGCCGACCCCGCGTTGATCCTCGCCGATGAGCCGACCGGAGATCTCGACCGTGAGGCCTCCGCCTCGATCATGGAGCTCCTGACCGAGCTCAACCGAGATCTCGGGAGGACGCTGATCATGGTGACCCACGATCCGGGGACCACCCGCTACGCCGGCGCGACGCTGCACCTCGAGAAAGGTCGCCTCGTCGAGGCGAGCCCCGGGAACGAGGCACGGCGATGATCCCGGTCGGTCGCTTCCTGCCGCTCGTCCTGAGACACATCACGCGGCATCCCGTGCGCAGCGCGTTGACGATCGGGGGTGTTGCGGTCGCGATGTTCCTCTTCACCGCGGTGCAAGCGATGCAGGCGGGCGTCGAACGCGCGACTCGGGTGACCGCGGACGACACCGTGCTCGTCGTCTATCGGGAGAATCGCTACTGCCCGTTCTCGAGCCGGTTGCCCCAGTACTACCAACCGCGCATCCAGCGGATCGACGGCGTGGCGTCGGTGGTGCCGATCAAGATCCAGGTCTCCAACTGCCGTGCATCACTGGACGTCGTCACGTTCCGTGGCGTTCCCGACGACGACTTCGTGACGCAGTTGGTGCCGACGTTCGAGATCATCGACGGCTCGATCGAGAGCTGGCGAAGGCGCTCGGACGCGGCGCTCCTCGGGGAGTCGCTCGCGAAGCGCCGTGGCGTCTCGGTGGGCGATCGCTTCTCGGCGGCCGGCATCACCGTCTCGGTGGCGGGGATCCTGAGGTCCGATGAACCGCAGGACCAGAATGTCGCCTACACCCACCTCGCCTTCATCCAGGAAGCGAGCCAACGCGGAGGCACGGGCGGCATCGTGACGCAGTTCAACGTCAAGGTCGTCGATCCGCGTCGACTGGAGTCGGTCGCCGCGGCGATCGACGAGGAGTTCGCGCGCGATCCCGACCCGACTTCGACCCGGCCCGAGAAGGCGTTCGTCGCGGACGCGGCGAGCGACATCCTGGAGATCGTTCGCTTCGCCGCGTGGCTCGGTTGGGGGGCGTTGGTCGCGGTGTTCGCGTTGGTCGCCAACGCGATCGTGCTCGCCGTCCACGATCGGATCCGCGACCACGCGATCCTCCAGACGCTGGGCTACACGCCGGCGCACATCGCCGCGCTCATCGTGATGGAGGGAACCGCGTTGGGTGTGGCGGGCGGCGTCGTCGGCGCGATCGCGGCGTTCTGGTTCACGCGGCAACGGTTCGCGCTGACCATGGAGGGCCTCAACGTCGAAGTCGCGTCGGACCCGGGGGTCGTCGCCATCGGGTTCGGTCTGTCCATCGCCCTCGGGTTGGTGGCGGGCATCGCGCCTGCCGTTCGAGCGGCGCGGCGAGAGATCGCCGAGTCGTTCCGCGCGGTTTGACGGGGGAAGGATGATGCGAAGGCTTCCGTTCGACTACGCCGTCCGCAACCTCGGCCGATCGCCGACGCGGCTCCTCCTGACCCTCGCTGGGAGCGTGCTCGTCGTTTCGTTGGTGATCGCCGCATCGGCGTTCATCCGCGGCATGACGGTGAGCCTCGCGATCACCGGCAACCCCCACAACGCGATGATCGTGAGCGCCGGCTCCGAGGAGAGCATCGAGCGGAGCCAGATCGATCGTCGCGCCGCGGGTATCGCCGCGGCGAGCATCAACGGCATCCGGGAGCGACTCGGAGTGCCCTACGTCTCCCCGGAGGTGCACCTCGCGCTTGCGGTGAAGGTGGAGCCGAGCGAGCCGAAGGGACGACTCACCGTCGTGCGCGGCGTCGATCCGGTGGCGTGGCTCGTCCATCCGCAGGCGCATCTCGTCGAGGGCCGCGCCGCCGAGTCGGGGCAGGACGAGATCATGGTGGGAAGCTTGGTCGCGGAGAAGCTCGGCGTGCCCGACGCGCGCCTCGCGGTCGGTCGATCGCTGATCATCGATGGCCGACCGTGGATGATCGCCGGTCGGCTCTCCGCGCCGCGCACGGTGATGGACGCGGAGATCTGGATGCCGCTCGGCGACCTGCAGGTCGTTGCGCAGCGCGACTCGTTGTCCTGCGTGATCCTGACCCTCGACCCGGCATCGGGTGCCGAGGTCGCCGACGTGCAGGCCTTCGCCGCGCAACGACTGGACCTGGAGATCACCGCGTTGGCGGAGAGCGACTACTATCGCAGTCTCGTCGACTTCTTCGCGCCGATCCGCATCATGGTCCTGGTGACCGCGGGACTGATCGGGCTCGGCGGGCTGTTCGGAGGCTTGAACACGCTGTACGCAGCGTTCGCATCGCGCGTGCGCGAGATCGGGACGCTGCAGACGCTCGGCTACCGACGCGGGGCGGTCGTGTTGTCCCTGCTCCAGGAGTCGCTCGTCGCATCATCCGCCGGGGCGCTGGTCGCCGCGGCGCTCTGTTGGTGGCTCCTCGACGGCGTGGCGGTGCGCTTCTCCATGGGAGCCTTCGGGCTCATCGTCGACGGCCCCGTGTTGCTGACCGGCATCGCCGCAGGGCTCGGTCTCGGGATCGTCGGGGCGCTGCCCCCGTCGATCCGTTGCCTACGCCTACCCATCGCCGAGGCGCTCAAGGCGTAGTCGCTTCGGAAGGAACTCTTCGAGAAGAGAGGATACCCCCTCATGAACGCAAGGCTCCTCGCGATCGCCACCGTCCTCATGGTCGGCGTCGCCTGCACCACGAAGTCCCAGGACTCGACACCGATGGGCGGCAAGGGCGAGAAGGCGGCGGTCGCCCTGCCCGAGTCGCTCTTCCTGTCCGCACCCCCGACCGACGTGACATCGATCGCGGACGCCAAGAGCCACGCGAAGGTGGGGGACACCGTCGTCTTCAAGGCGCGCATCGGCGGACGCGAGGCGCCGTTCGTCGAGAACCGAGCGATCATGCTCGTCGTCGATCCGGAGATCCCATCGTGCGCGGAGCTCCACGGAGACAGCTGCCCGACACCGTGGGACTACTGCTGCGAGCCGGAGGACAACCTCAAGGCCAACACGGCGACGGTGCGCTTCGTCGATGCCGACGGGAAACCACGCAAGGTCTCGATCGAGAATCAACACGGCCTCGAACCCCTCGTCTCGATCACCGTCATCGGTAAGGTCGCGGAGAAGGACGACGCCGGGTCGTTGGTCGTCGATGCGACAGGGGTGTACATGGAGAAGAAGGGGTAGCGGTCCACGGAGGGAAGGTTCGAGATTCTGGTCGGAAAGGAGTCACGGGAGCCGGTCCGTTCCGGATTGGGTCTGCGAGGAAGCGCCCGGCGACGGTCGACCGGGGCGGCCGGTCGTGCGGAAGAGCTTCTCACGCACCCACCGAAACAGGACCGACCATGCAAGGCTCGAAGATCCTCGCGCTGTGCGCGCTCGCACTCTTCACCGCGTCCGCTCCATCGATCGCCCAACCCTTCGCTGAGTCGAACCTCGTCCCGCACGACTCGGGTCTGACCGAGGATCGGATCATCGATCTGGGCAATGGGACCTTCCAGATCGCCCTCGATCCGGCGATCGGCACCGAGGCGCCG